>CAZPZL010000032.1:0-13421 GCA_964590925.1 uncultured Granulicella sp. | reverse complement strand
AACGAAAATCGCCCGGAAAGACGCCGCTATCACGCGAATTTCAACAAGTTCCTAGGGGTCGTCACAATCCAAGTTCGGACGTTTAAAGCCAGCGTCACTGAGATATTAAAAACAATCGGAGTACAGAAAAAACCTGAGAAAAAGGAAGTTGTAGATGAAGGCTCTGTAGCAAAAGTATTGGAGGAGATGAAGTTTATTGTTCGGGAGCTACCTCAACGTTTCGAACAACGAATGATCGATGGATCGGAGAGATCTCGGACTAGAAGATTTCCATTCCGTCGGATTCATCCCATGATGATTGAAGAAATGACACACATGATTTCCAAACGTCCGGGTGATCCGATTGGCATTCTGATTATTGCCAGCTTGGTTCGGGATGATTTCCCTTGGCTATATGAAATTGCTCTAGAAGCATATCGCGCAACAAAGGGACGCAGTATTGCATGTGCCAGAGATGCACTGAGAACATTCAGGGATGCAACTGAGATGACCCTACGAGGACCATTTGCTGAGATGGGGATTATTGACAAAGAATCGCACATGCTTATTCGGGAACTGCCCATGATTATCGATCACTTCGTAGACCAGGTAGAGAGTTGTTTACCAAATCCTGCCGAAAAACATAGAAGCACAAACCCGATCTAGGCTGGGTACACAGTCATCGCGCAAGCCACTGTCTCATGCGGCGGCAGCGGCGCGGACTTCGAGGACGGTGCCTTCGAGCTTTTGCAGGCAGGCGAGCATCTCGCAGAGGTTGCGTGCCTGCGGTTTCCCTCCGCGCTGAGCATCCGCATCCAGCACTTGGGCGACTTCGACAGCGCAGCGCGCACCTGGTGCCCGATTCCTCGCGCCCTTACCTCATGCAATGTCTCCGCGACGACCCGCCACCGGCTTGCGCTGGGTCTTTCCTGATAAATAAAGTCAATTCTATGTAAATGATCTCGCAAAAATTCGAGTCTTTTCAGCAGATTAAAGACGAGGAGTACCGCTACTGGCAGAGCCTCTCAGCCAGCGAGCGCATGGCTGTCGGTCATCAGATGAGCGTCGAGGGGTATCGAGCGCATGGTTATTCCACCGATGGACGAGAACTTAAAACAGTTGCTGTCCGCCTTCAGCGCGCATAGCGTTCGCTACATGATCCTCGGCGGCTAGGCCTACACAGAGCATGTCAAGCCGCAAAGTCAGGCAATAGAAGGACGAAGAAGCCGACGTATTCAACGTAGCCAGGGTGTTCATCCATTTATTAGCTCACGCGGCTTTTCGGCCCACACGACGTTCTGTAGTAGCTATTGCAAAGTGGACTGGCGCGTAGCGTTGCTATGCGGCTGCGCAGCCGTGCTCGTAGACGTTTTTCTTGCGCCATTGGCTGTCGGTGGCAAAGAGAATGCAGGCAGAACCGTTGTCGGTGTTCAGCCTCCAGGTGATGTCTCCCTGACGGTAGAGCTGATACTTGCCGGTGCCTGCAAAGACTGTGCCGTTGGGAGGATTGCGCTGGATGCTATCTTGGTTGGGCGGCTTACCCAACTCTGTAGCTGCGTTGGCGTCGGATACGTTGCCGCCCGCGTTGGGAACGGAGATGTCTACGCTGTTGACAGCGCTTGACTTCGCGCGATGGGAGTACCACGCGGCACCAATAACCAACGCAACCACGAACATCAGAACCCAGAAGATCCGCTTCATGCCCTCTCCTTGCGCCGGTCGAGCCAACTGGCTCTGCGCATGGCTGTTCCCTCTTTATTCTGAAGCATTTTGAAGCCGTCGCGCGACTGTAGAATAGAAAAATCCCGGTGTGTATCGAGTTGTATACCTCGTTCAAGGGCTGCATTTCCTCCGGTTCGGCGAACCGCGCTGCGCAATTTACGCGCAATCTGCCGAGGTTTTCATGTGCGGCATGCTTATGGATGAGGGCATCGGCAGGCGTATGATCTAAGGGTGCCAAAATACTCCATTGTCGTCCCGTTCCACAACGAAGAAGAGAACGTCACCACGCTCTACGACCGGGTCAAGCTGGTAATGGAGCATGTGGGCGAAAGCTTTGAGATGGTCTTCGTCGACGACGGATCGCGTGACCGAACCTATCGTCTGCTGGAGGAGATAGCCGCGGTCGACAGCCGTGTGCTGATCATTAAGCTACGCCGCAACTTTGGTCAGACCTCGGCACTGGCAGCCGGATTTGACCACGCCCAGGGAGAGGTTCTGGTCTCCATGGACGGAGATCTGCAACATAATCCCGATGAGATTCCCAACTTTCTGGCGCGCATCGAAGAGGGCTACGACGTGGTTAGTGGGTGGCGCTCGCACCGCGTCGACAATCTTCTGCTGCGGCGCATTCCGTCGCTTTGCGCCAACTGGCTGATGGCGCGAGTGTCTGGCGTCAGCATCCATGACTTTGGTACAACCTTCAAGGCCTACCGCCGCGAGGTCATCCACGACATCCCGCTCTACGGCGAGATGCATCGCTTCATTCCCGCGCTGGCCAGTTGGTACGGAGCCAGCATCTGCGAGATTCCTATCTCGAATCCGCAGCGCGTGCATGGCACAAGTCACTACGGCATCTCGCGCACTGTCGGTGTCTTCTTTGACCTGATGACGGTTCGCTTCCTGCTGCGCTACATGAACCGTCCGCTGCACTTCTTCGGGTTGATCGGAGCGCTCTCGATGCTGATCGGTTGTGGTCTGTCTGCGTGGCTGTTGGCCCTCAAGGTACTCACGCGACACAGCGTCATGCTGGCTCACGGACCGATCTTCGTCATTGCTGGCATTCTGATTCTGGCCGGTATTCAGATACTCGGCATTGGTCTTCTGGGAGAGCTTCAGGTGCGGCACTTCCACACGCCCACGCAGCGCGCGCCCTACGCCGTAGACCGGATTCTGCGCCTTAGCTCCAATCCGCAAGATCAACTGCGCTAGTTCGAATCAAGTTACGCAGAGCTTGTCTGCCGTTTGGAGTCGCCAAGGGATTCGCCCAGAACGGCCCCTTTGGCCTCTGGTCCCAGCGCAGTTACAACGGCAATCAACAGCGCCACCGCCACCACCGTACCGGAGAGTGCGACCGTGAGCGACCCCGCGTTGTGCCGGTCGGCGTAGACCTGCTGCAGGATGCTGTTTCGCGACGAGAGCAAGTTGCCCAGTTGGTAGGCTACGCCGGGAAAGATCGCGCGCACCGGTGTCGGGGCTAGTTCGTTCAAGTGCGCCGGAATGATTCCCCACGCGCCCTGCACCATGAACTGCATTAGAAATCCGCCCGTCGCCAACATTACAGCCGAGTGCGACCAAGCCCAGAGCGGCACCATCGGAATGGCGAAGAGCGTAGCAAAGAGGATGGCCCTGCGGCGGCCGAATCGCTCCGAGAGCTCGCCGAAGCAGGTGCCGCCAATCAGCGCACCTACGTTACCGATGGCGGCCACAAGCCCGACCATCGCCTCACTGAAGCCGCGATCATGCAGGAAGGCCGGGTAGAGATCCTGCGTTCCATGCGAGAACGAGGTGAACAGGAACATCAAAACAACCAGAAAAAGAAATGTCGGCAGATAGCGCAGGCTGGTTGGCACGGGAGACAGGTCGATGCGCTGCTTGGCCGCCGACTCGCCCTCGGTTCGCTTCGCGGTGCTTCTTGTGAGCTTTCTTGCAATCCAGGACGGCGACTCCTCAACGTGAAAGCGCAGGTAGAACGCAAGCAGCGCAGGTAGCGCGCCCAGCATGAACATCACTCGCCAGTTAGTGAAGGCGCCGGAGCCGTGCAGGTGGGGGAAGAGCAGCCAGAAGAGACCGGCGGCCAGCAGGTTTCCCAACGGATAGCCCTGTTGCAGCAGCCCGGAGAAGAATCCGCGCCCCCTGACTGGCAGCGTCTCCAGCGCAAAAGCCGCGCCCACGCCCCACTCCCCGCCCATTGCAACGCCGAACAGAGCACGGCAGCATAGAAAGCTGTTGAGCGTTGGAGCCAAAGCCGACGCGAATCCGAAGGTCGAGAAGGCGATAATGTTGGCCATCAGGATCGGCCGCCGTCCGTATCGCTCCGCCAAAACGCCAAAGATCAACGCGCCCACCGGACGCATCGCCAACGTCCAAAAGAAGGCTTCGGCGACCACCTTGCGCGCGACGTGGAAGTCGGCGGCAATCGTCACCAGGCAGAACGAGAGCAGGAAGTAGTCGAAGGCGTCCAGCATCCAGCCCAGAAAGCAGGCCGCAAACGTATTGCGCTGAACTCGGTTTAACGCGCGTATCTCGCTGAAAAGTGGCATCGATGGAATGCTACCACCCTTACCCGTTGGCCAGCTTTACAGCTTCGCAAACGGAACGGAATTCGGTATTCCGCAGATTTGTCGGCATCTTATATAACGAGTAATACATCCAAAGAACGCGTCGCAGATTTGCGATGAGATTTCGACGTAAGAAATTGTTGAAAGAAAGAAGAACGATGAAAAACAAACTACTCTTTGCACTTACTCTCTCTGTCGCCCTGTTATCGTCGCGCGCCTTTGCACAGACATCGACTTGGACGATCGATCCGGCTCATTCCAGCGTCAACTTCGAGATTCTGCATATGGGTGTCAGCCACGTTCACGGCGCATTTGGCAACGTGAAGGGCTCGGTCACGCTCGCCGAGAAAGACATCACCAAGTCTGCGGTTACCGCCACCATTGACACCACCACCGTTTCCACTGGTGTCACGCAGCGCGATAATCACCTGAAGAGCGATGCGTTCTTCGACATCGCAAAGTATCCGATGATGACGTTTCAGTCCACCTCTCTGACTCACGCCAGCGGCAAGCTGCAACTGATTGGCAACCTGACCATCAATGGCGTCACCAAGAGCGTGACTCTTGATCTCGACGGCCCCACGCCACCGCAGACCATGCAGGGCAAGACGATCAGCGGATTTTCCGCCAGTGGAGTAATCAAGCGCAGCGACTATGGCTTTGGCGCAAAGTTTCCGCCACCGCTACTGGGCGATGAGGTGAAGTTCACCATCGACGTAGAGATCGACAAGCAGTAACACTCCGCGTCAATGGTGCAGCAATTACGCGTGAGGATGAACGAGAGCTACATCTTCGCGCGTAGCGGCGTGATTGGAATGATTGGGGCCAGAGGCGAGGTCTCCGACTCTGGCGCATAGTTCTTCAGCAACTGGTGGTGCAGGCAGTAGAGAGCCAGCTCCAGCCGGTCGCTGACGCCCAGCTTGTCGTAGACCTTGCGCAGGTAGTTCTTGATGACCTGCTCGGTGGTTCCGATCTGGTAGGCGATCTCCTTGTTGCGCATTCCCCGCGTGATGCAACTGATAATGGCCAACTCTTTTTTTGAGAGCTTGGGCTGCGAGCGCGGATCAGTCAGCGAGCTTGCCTGCGAGCGGTACGCTTCGATCACCCAACTGATCGACTGGTTGTCGATCCAGGTCTCGCCCTCGGCGATCTTGCGCACGCACTTGATCAGCAGGTTGGGCGAGATGGAGCGTGGAACTACTCCGCGCACTCCGCGCCGGTACAGCTCCACGATGTTGGACTCGTCGTTCTCCACCACCTGAACGATCATCTTGACGTCAGGTGCGATCTTCAGCAGCGCAGGAATTGCGTCGATGGTACCTGCGATCAACTGCCCCTCCAGCACCACCACATCGGTCGGATAGCGTTCCAACGCGGCTTGCAGGTTGGTCATCGACTCGGCCTGCGCCACGACGCGGATGTCCTCCTCCAACGCAAAGACCTTCTTCATGCCCACGCGATAGATCGACTGCGAATCGGCCAGAATGACGCGAATCGGCGTCTTTGCAATGACGCGATCCTCGCCACTGCCTGCGTTTTTCTCCGTTTTGAGAGTATCCGAATTAATTGTCAACGTCGTCATATTTGAGCCCTGAGAGAGTATTGGTCGATCTCCGCCGCCATCATCGTCTCCTCTCCCGCAAACTGGTGGCGTATCACTCGCCCCACGCAGTCGATCGAGACATCCCGCCCCCAGCCCATCAAAGCCGATGGCATATCCAAGCTGAACTCAATCACGCTGCCCACACCTGCCAGTCGCGGGACGCTGAACAATCGAGGCATACTGAATAACAGCCCGCTGGAGGAGATGTCATGAGTGATTGCATCGACCGTACCCGCATCTGTTTTCAGATGCAAAGCCAGGCGAAGCGGAAATCGAACTGCCGTTCGGACGGCTTCGTCAGCTCCAACGGCATCGTCGCTGCTCGATTTCATCCACCCCATCTAATTTTCCTCCTTTGGTGAGCCGGAAGTTCCTATCGCGTAGAATTCCTAGTTACCAAAGTCATACACGTTAACTATTGTGCAATCTATTTTTTCACCCAACTATGGCACAGAAGTTGCATTTTTATTGGTACATAGCCAAAGTGGGAATGATTACCGCGCCACAGCCTGGCGCATTCCTCGGTAATCCGCACAGAGCTCTCGGCGCAGCAATCCGAGTGCTTCCGAATTGGCGGCTGCGTTCCCTGACCTTTGCCACCATATCTGATCCAGAGACCTGTAAATCGGGCCAGAGTATTATTTTTGTCGAACAGTCAGCAAAAGATCAGCGATCCATCACCGATTCGCGTTCACGAAGGTCTGAATCTCCCGCATCTCTTCCGGCGTCAGGCGAAACTTTGTTGCCAGCCAGTTGGCCTCGACCTGCTGCGGGTTGCGCGCGCCGACGATGGCCGCCGTAATCGCCGGGTTGGCCAGAGTCCACGCAACGGCGACGACGCCAGCCGAGACGCCCCGCCGCGCTCCAATCGTCCCCAACAGTTCGGCCAGCGCCAGATTGCGCGTCAGTTGTGGCTCCTGAAACTGCGTTGCGCTGCGGCGAAAGTCGTCTGCTGGCAGGCCCGCGATGCGTTCCCGTGTCATTGCCCCACTCAGCAGGCCGGAGACCTGCGGCGAGTAGTTAATGACCCCGATGTTGCGCTCGGTGCAATAGGGCAAAATCTCCCGCTCAACCTCGCGGTTCAGCAGCGAGTAGGGTGGTTGCAGCGATGCGATGGGAGCGATCTCCAGACAACGCTCCATCTGGGCCACCGAGAAATTGGAAACCCCGATGTGCCGTACCTTGCCTTCTCGCCGCAGCGCAGCCATGGCCGACCACCCCTCCTCGATGTCGCGATCCTCCACCGGCCAGTGGATCTGGTAGAGGTCGATGGCCTCGACCTGCAGGCGGCGCAGGCTGCTTTCCACCTCACGGCGAATCTGTAACAACGTCCGCTTGATCGCACGATTCTCATCCCACACCATGCCGCACTTTGTAAAGATAAACGGCTTTACCGGTGACTGCTTTACTGCCCGGCCAACCACCTCCTCCGAGTGGCCAAGCCCGTAGACAGCTGCTGTGTCGATCCAGTTGACGCCCAGATTGATGGCCTTGTGTATGGCCGCAATCGAGTCGTTGTCGTCCTGCGGCCCCCAAGAGTACACCCAGTCGCCGCCGCCGATGGCCCATGCGCCAAGCCCAACCGGCGTCAGCCACATATCCGATGCACCAAGCTGCTTGAGTTTCATCGTTCGCCTGCCTCCTCAACTCGACAAGGCCAGTCTGCGTCTAAGCATACAAGCCCAATGTCTCATATACCTGTATCGGACACCGAACATTTCTTTAGGGCTTACATGCTACAGCGTTTTACCGTTGTGGACGAGAAATATTTTTGCCCAATTGATCGGGGCCTTAATCTGCGATTAAGCTTTGCGTCATATACTGTAACTCATTGATGATAGAGGCGTGTTATTCGGATGAATCAACGTCGAAGGATCGAGTTTCTGCGCGGAGCCGTATTAATTGCAGCCATGCTGGCGACGGCGGTGTCCTTCGCTGGAGGACAGACGCAGGCCGCGTCGGCAAATGCCGGAGTGGACCAACCCGTAGCCGTTACGTTGGACGAAGCGATTCGTCGCGCCGAGGCCAGCGATCCTGCCTATGCCGCATCGTCAGCCGAGAGCCAAAGCGCGGCACTTGACCGCATGATAGCGCGGGGCGGACTGCTGCCTAGTGTCGTCTACCACAATCAAGCCATTTATACACAGGGGAGCGGCGCGCAGGCCAACGCCGATTCGCCGAAGTTTATCGCCAGCAACGGTGTGCATGAGTACGCCAGTCAGGCCGTAGTGAATGAGACTCTGGGACTGGGTCAGCTTGCCGGAGTGCGGCGGGCCGATGCCGCTTCGGCGCGCGCTGCGGCGGAGTTGGAAATTGCGCGCCGCGGCTTGGTTGCCGCCGTCACAGGCCTTTTCAACGAGTCGATTGCGGCGAACAACAAGCTGGTCGTGGCCGAGCGAGCTCACGCTGAGGCTGCGGATTTTTCCAGTCTGACCAATAAGCGCGAGGCAGCGCGCGAGGCAGCGCGCGCCGACGTGGTGAAGGCTCAGTTGGCCGAGCAACAGCGCCAGCGCGACTGGATGGACGTCAAGGTTGCCGCAGAAAAGGCGCGGTTGGAGCTGGCCGTGCTGCTGTTTGCCGATCCGCACACGCCGTTTACGCTGGTTCGGCCCGCCGCAGTCGCCGAGCTTCCCTCGCGCGCAGAGGTCGATCTGGCCGCAGCGAAGAATAATCCCGAATTGAAGAGCGCACTGGCTAGCCTGCGCGTGAGCGATGGCGACGTGCAGGTGGCCCGAGCAACATACCTACCGGATCTCGGTTTGAATGTGACCTACGGCATCGACGCGCCGCAGTTTGCGGTCAATGGCCCGAGCAACGAGCATAATCTGGGCTACTCGGCCAGCGTGACGCTGGACATACCCGTATGGGACTGGCTGACGACGCAGCATAAGGTGAAGCAGGAAGAGATTCGCCGCGACGCGGTGCGCATTGCGTTGACCACGACGCAGCGACGTCTCATCGTGCGTCTGGACGAGGCCTACTCCGAGGCATCGACCGCGCGCGACCAGCTTGCCTCATTGGACGCCAGCGTCGCAACTGCAACCGAGAGCCTGCGACTAACCAAAATGCGCTACACCGGCGGAGAAGCCAGTGTACTGGACGTGGTCGATGCACAGAGTGCCTACGTCTCCGCCCAAAACGCGCGCGAGGACGGCTGGGTTCGTTACGAAGATGCGCGCGCCGACCTACAAACATTGACGGGGATGATGGAATGACCTACGAGAGAAAAACCAAGAACCAAGAACCAAGCATTCGGTGCATGAAGATGCGATGGCTTTTGCTCCTCACACTGGCCCTGCCACTTGTCCCCATGCAGGGCTGCAAAAAAGAGGCTGCTCCCGAGGTGCAGGTGACGGTGCAGGCCGAACATCTCGAGCAGGGTGCGCTCAGCGAGCACATCACCGTCGATGCGATTCTGGCCCCGCTGGCGCAGGCCGCCCTGGCACCCAAGATCAGCTCCCCGGTGCGCCGGTTCTATGTGCAGCGCGGCAGTCGCGTGAAGGCGGGCCAACTTCTGGCAACCTTGGAAAACAGTGACTTACAGGCTGCTACACAGGACAACAAGGGCACTTTCATGGCGGCGCAGGCGGCCTACGACACGGCCACACGCGCGCAGGTACCGGAAGATGCACAGCGCGCCGAACTCGACGTGGCTCAGGCCAAGGCCAATCTCGACTTGAACCTCAGCATTGTGAAGAGTCGCAAGCAGCTCTTCTCTGAGGGAGCGATTGCTGGCCGCGATCTCGACACTGCCACCGCCGCGCTGGTTGCTGCGCAGGCCGCGTATGACAGTGCGGCCAAGCATCTGGAGTTGGTGCACAGTGTCAGCCACGCCGCAGCGTTGCAGACCGCAGCGGGCCAGCTTGCCTCAGCCGAGGGCAAGTACAAGGGCGCGCAGGCCGAGCAGAGCTACTCGGAGATTCGCAGCCCCATCGCTGGCGTCGTCACCGACCGTCCGCTCTTTGCTGGCGAGACCGCAGCCGCGAGTACGTCGCTGCTCACCGTGATGGACACCTCTGCCCTGCTGGCCAAGACACACATCGCACAAGCTCTGGCGCAGCAGATGAAGCTTGGCGACGTTGCCAGTGTGCAGATACCCGGCGAGACCAATCCCGTCGCCGCCAAGGTCTCACTCATCAGCCCGGCGCTTGACCCCGGAAGCACCACCGTCGAGGTCTGGATACAACTCGACAATCGCACTGGGAAGTATAAAGTTGGCACTCCGGTCAAGGTCGCCATCACCGGACGAAGCGTAGAGCAGGCCTGGAAGATTCCCGCTGCTGCCGTTCAGACCGCGCAGGACGGCAGCAAGTTTGTGCTGGTCGTCGCTAGCGATGGCACAGCGCATCGCCGTCGCGTGACGCTGGGCATTGTGGACGGCGAGGACGCGCAGATAACCGGCGGAATCGTCCCCTCCGACTTGGTCGTCACCGGCGGCGCGTATAGTCTGGACGACGGCACCAAGGTAAAGATCGGCGCTGCTGATGACGACAAAGCTTCCGCAGCCGACAAGTCCGGAGGAAAAGACTGATGCACGGTGACCCATCCGATCCCTCCTTTGTTCCCATTCGCTCAAAGCCGTTCTGGCTGATTAGTTCGAAGCAAACCGTCTTCTTCTTCGCGACGGTTCTCATGCTGGCAGGTATGTACTTCGCCTTCCGGGTACCGACCGCTGTATTTCCTGATACCAACTTTCCCCGCGTCGTCATTGGCGTCGACAACGGTGTCATGCCGGTCGAACAAATGCAGATTACCATCACCAAGCCCATCGAGGACGCAGTGAATACCGTTCCTGGGCTGGTGACGGTTCGCTCCAACACCAGTCGCGGATCAGCCGAGGTCAGCCTCTTCTTCGATTGGGGCGAAGACATGGCCCGCCAGTTGCAACTGGTCGATGCCGCACTCTCCAAGGTCGAGCAGACGCTGCCCGCCACCGCGCGCGTGACGACCAATCGCCTTACCTTTGCCACCTTCCCCATCCTCGGCTACAGCCTCACGTCCGACACGGTTTCGCAGAGCCGCCTCTGGGAGATTGCCACATACGACCTCAAGCCACCGCTAAATCGCGTCCCCGGCGTCAGCACGGTCTTTGTGCAGGGGGGGCAGGTGCCGGAGTTCCACGTCATCCCCAACCTTGCGCTGTTGCAGAATGCGGGCGTCACCATCACGGATCTGGTCAGTGCCATTCAGGCGTCAAACATCGTCGAATCGCCTGGCCTGTATGAGGCGAATCATCAGCTCACCCTTGGGCTGGTCGGCGCGCAGGTACATGACGCCGATCAACTGCGCCAGCTCGTCGTCAAGACCACGCCCACCGGAGCCGCCGTGCGCGTAGCCGATGTGGCTACGGTAGAGCAGGCCCCGATGCCCGTCTACACCAAGGTGACCGCCAATGGCCGCGACGCAGTACTAATCAACATCACTCGTCAGCCATCGGGCAACACGGTCGAGGTGGCAGACGCCGTAGTCGAGCAGATCAAGTTCCTGCAAACGAAGCTGCCCCCCGGCGTCCGGCTGGAGCCGTTCTATGACCAGTCGCAGCTTGTGCGCGACAGCATCGCCAGCGTGCGCGACGCCATTTTTATTGGTCTTATTCTTGCCTGCATCATCCTCTTTTTCTTCCTGCGTGACTGGACCTCGTCGCTGATCGCAGGCCTTGTCATCCCGGTTACCATCGCGGTCACAATTCTTGTCCTCTGGCTGCTTGGCCAGAGCTTCAACCTGATGACGCTGGGCGGTCTGGCCGCCGCAATTGGACTCGTCATAGACGATGCCATTGTTGTGGTCGAGAACATCGTTCTGCATCGCGACGCAGGCGAACGCCGCGCGGGCGCTGTTCGCAAGGCGCTGGGCGAGATCACCATTCCGCTGATTGGCTCTACGATTACACCTGTTGTAGTTTTTCTGCCGCTGGTCTCGGTCACCGGAGTCACCGGCAGCTTTTTCCGCGCGCTGGCCGTCACCATGACGGCGGCGCTGCTAACCTCGCTTGTCCTGGCGCTCACATGGACCCCTGGCCTAAGCCTCGTGCTGCTGGGTGATCGCCGCAAGCAGGACGCACAGCCCGGCGAGGTAGCTCAGCAGGCCCATCCGCAAGGCAGGCTGATGACCTGCGTCGTACAGCTTCATCGCCGCGCGCTCGACTGGGCGCTGGCTAAGCCGCTTTGGCTCGCGGGAATTTGTGTACTGCTCGTCGTCGGCACCTGGACAGGCTACCAATCGCTCGGTTCCGACCTGTTGCCGGAGATGGATGAGGGAGGCTTCATTCTCGACTACATTATGCCCGCCGGCAGCTCGCTGACCGAGACCAACCGAGTGCTGCAACACGTCGAAGGCATCCTTCGGTCGATGCCTGAGGTCGAGTCCACCTCGCGCCGCACTGGCCTACAGATGGGCCTTGCCGCCGTCACCGAGGCAAACACTGGGGACTTCACCGTTAAGCTACACGCCAAACGCGACCGCGGCATCGACGAGGTGATGGACGACATACGTAAACAGATTAAGTCCACCGAGCCAGAACTGGACGTCGAGTTCACGCAGGTGCTGCAGGACATGATCGGCGACCTCTCCAATGCGCCCGAGCCGATCCAGATTAAGCTCTTCGCCAACGATCCTGCGCTGTTGGCTCAGCTGGCGCCACGCGTTGCGGACTCGATCTCCAAGATCGACGGAGTCGTCGACGTGGAGAACGGCATAGACAACACGCTCAGCGGACCGGCGACCAACTTCCAGATCGACCCGGTCATCGCCGCGCGCATGGGCTTCACGCCGACCGAGATTTCCGAGGATGCAACATCGATCCTCGACGGCGTGACCACCGCCGATCCGCTAATCTCCGGCAGCCGTCCCTACACCATCCGTGTGCGTCTCGGCGACGAGCATCGCACCTCGCTCGACACCATCGAGAACACCGTCTTCAACAGCAGCACAGGCCACATGGCGACGCTTTCATCGCTGGCGACCGTCGAGCAACTTCCGCCGCAGAACGAGATCCGTCGCGAGAACCTGCAACGTTTAGTCGTTGTTACTGGCCGCCTTGAAGGCTCGGATCTGGGCAGCGCCATGACGAAGGTGCAGCAGACCGTCGCTGGTCTACACCTGCCCGCATCTGTGCGCGTCGAGTACGGCGGCACCTATGAGGAACAGCAGAAGTCCTTCCGCGATCTACTGCGTGTGCTGCTTTTGGCGCTGGCGCTGGTCTTTGGCGTTCTGCTGGCGGAGTTTCACCATTTTCCCGCCCCGGCTGCAATCCTTACCTCGTCGGTGCTGTCGATCTCTGGCGTCATCCTGGCTCTGCTGGTCACGCACACCAGCTTCAACGTCGCATCATTTATGGGACTCATCATGGTGATCGGCATCGTCGCCAAAAACGGCATTTTGCTGCTGGACGCCGACGAAAAGTTCCGCGCCGAGGGAGCTACCGCGCGTGAGGCTATGATCCATGCTGCACAGCGCCGTCTGCGTCCCATCGTCATGACGGCCATCGCGGCGGTCTGCGGAATGCTGCCTCTGGCCTTCGCGTTGGGCGCTGGCTCGCAGATGCTACAGCCGCTGGCCAT
>CAZPZL010000031.1:0-13456 GCA_964590925.1 uncultured Granulicella sp. | reverse complement strand
GCGTACTCAGTGTGGGCTTGGGCGTCAGAATGTCGGGCGCGGCACCAGTGGCAACTCCGTCCAGTTTGGCCTGAAAGACGATCATCTTTTTCAGCGTCTCGTAATCAATCCCAAGCGGGACCAATCGACCGTTGATTGAGAGAGTTGGCGTCTGCACGATGCCAACATCGTCGCCCAGCTTGATGTCGGCGTTGACAGCGTCCTTGGTCGCCTGGGTATCGGCACATGTGGCGATAGCGTCCGAGTCGAGGCCCGCGCGCTTGACCGCCGCCTTCAGAATCGTGTCCTCGGTGGCTGGCGTCAGTCCGCCCTGAGTGTCGAAGACGCCCGCCGCATACTTGAAAAAATCCTCATCCGACAGTTTTTGCACACAGATGCCATAGGCTGTGGCCTTGAACGCCGAAGAATGAATATCGACCAGCGGCCGTTGCTGAAAGACGACGCGCGCGCCGGGAAAGTCCTTGACAATCTGGTCCACCGTATCCTGGACCTTGGCACAGTATGGGCACTGTAGGTCAGCAAACTCCACCAACAGCAGATCTTTGCTGGCACTGCCACGAGCCGGCCCGTTGGCCCGTTGTTTCAACTGATTGCGCAGGTCGGCGAATGGATCAGCCCCAAAGATAGTCAGACCAGCACCAGCGCCAATGGCATACTTGCCATCGGGCAATACATAGAACACGGCGCGCTGTGGCTTGGCGTCGGGCTTGCTCGTGTCGAGCACAAAGACAATAACCTCGCTCACGCCATCGGATTTGGTGGGCAGGATACCCATCACGCGCCACAGGAGCGTGTCTTCGTAGCCCCACTGATGAGTGAGATACGAGTTTACCGTCGCCAGTGTCGGCGACTTAGCGGTAAAATACTTCGGATCGCTCTGCGGCAACGGATCCACAGGCCCGGCAGCCCCTCCGGTCAGCGTGGGCGTGACAATCATCGGCGGAACGGGAGTTGCGGGAGCGGAAGCCGTAGCGGCATTTGACGCTGCTGCGGCAGGCGCGGTCTGCGCCTGCGTAGCCGCTCCGGCAAGGGTAAAGATAAGTGTTGCCGTCAGTAGCGATCCTAAAATCTTCAGCGGATTCCGATTCTTCAATGGGTTCCTTCTCTGCGATGAGTTGCTTTGCCGAGCCAGCAAAATACATGACGCGGTGCACGACAATCCTATCAACTGATAATGCTCTAAGCCAAATCGCCATGCTTGCAAAAAATCTAGCCGCTAGATCTCCACTTTGGTGGCGATGGGGAAGCGTCGCCCATTGCCGAAGGACTTGGGCGTCACCTTCAATACTGGCGCGGCCTGTTGCCGCTTGTACTCAGCGCACTCGACCATATGTAGTACGCGCCGCACCAGCGCCAGATCGACCGGCTGTCTCGCCGCGTGCATCTCCTCCACAATCTGCTCGGCTGAGGCGTAGCGCTCGACATACGCCTCCAGAATTGGGTCCAGCACCTCGTACGGCGGCAGCGAGTCGGTGTCGCGCTGGTCAGGTCGCAGCTCGGCCGAGGGCGGTTTCTCGATTGTTGCCAGTGGAATCCGCTCGCGCTCACGATTGACGTAGTGGCAGAGCGCGTAGACACGCGTCTTCATCACATCGCCGATGACCGCCAGCGCGCCCACCATATCGCCGTACAGTGTGCAGTATCCGGTCGACATCTCGCTCTTGTTGCCGGTCGTCAACACCAGCGCGCCACGCTTGTTCGACAGAGCCATCAGCAGACCGCCACGAATCCGCGACTGTAGATTCTCCTCCGCCAACCCAAACGGAGTCCCGGCAAACAGAGGCTCCAGAGCCGTGCGATATGCGCTAAACACATGGTGAATCGCCACCACCTCATAGCTAATCCCCAGGTTTTCCGCCAACGCGCGCGCGTCGTCGATCGACCCGGCGGAGGAGAACTCGCTCGGCATCCCCACGCCAAGAACATTCTCCGCGCCCAGCGCCTCGACCGCAATCGCCGCCACCAGAGCTGAGTCGATGCCGCCCGACAGGCCCACCAGCGCGCGTGAGAATCCACACTTGCGAACGTAGTCGCGTGTGCCCAAGACTAGCGCCCGCCACATCAACTCCGTCTCGTCGAATCTAGTCTCGACAGCCACAGAGCCAGCCGATTGCGCTACAACAGGACGCGCTATGGGTTGAAAGTTAGCCGTATCCCCAGTTTTCGTATCGAAGACTATCAAATCCTCCTCGAACGATGTCGCCTGCGCCACCACTGATCCATCGGGCGCAATCGCCAGCGACGCTCCGTCGAAGATCAGCGAGTCGTTGCCGCCCACCTGATTGACCATCGCTACAAACGCGTTGTGTTTGCGTGCCAGCGCCGACAGCATATCGCGCCGCAGCGCCTGCTTGCCGAGCCAGAACGGTGACGCAGAAATATTCAGGATCAACCGCGGATTGACGGCCAGCGGATCTGGCAGTGCGCGCCACTGCCGCATCAGCTCGTCGACCGGATCAACTGCATATAGCCGTCGCGGCCAGAATCCCTTGTCGTTCCACGCGTCCTCACAGATGGTAATTGCCAGCGGCTGGCTGCCAATCACCGTCAGCGCCTGCTGTTCGGCGGGTTCGAAGTACCGCTGCTCGTCGAAGACATCGTAGAAGGGCAGCAGCATCTTCTGTTGTAGAAACTCCACCCGCCCGCCCCGCAATAGCGCAGCCACGTTACGGACACCCTTGCCCTCTGTGTGCAACTCCTCTGTATGCCGCCTCAACTCCACGGGTAATGCGACACCGCAAAGAATGGCAGGTCCGTTCGCCGCGCGCTCGGCAATCTCGATCAGAGTCTCCTGCGCGCGGTCCAGAAACGACCGTTTCTCCAGTAGATCGCCCGGGGGATAACCGCAGATTGCCAGTTCCGGAAAGACAACCAGATCTGCACCCACCGTCGCCGCGCGTGCGCTATAGTCGAGAATCCGCCGTGCGTTGCCAGCAAAGTCCCCTACCGTCGGATTAATCTGTGCCAGTGCGATCTTCATAAGGCAGTTGTGGGTTGGTAGTTGGTAGTTGTGAGCAAGAAGCCCCCCCTACTACCAGTTTACTCACAACTCATTGCAGACAACTGCTTTTACGATCCGGTGCCGCTGAAGACCACCCCGACGGTTCGTGCCAGAATCTTCAGGTCTAGCCACAGACTCCAGTTCTCGACGTAGGCCGTATCCAGCGAAATATAGCTGTCGAATGACGGGTCCTGGCGCGCCTCAACCTGCCACAGTCCGGTCATACCGGGTTGCACGTCCAACCGACGCAAGTGCGACAGGTCGTACTGCTCGACTTCGCTGCCCACTGGCGGTCGCGGTCCCACCATGCTCATCTCGCCGCGCAACACATTGTAGAACTGCGGCAACTCGTCGAGCGAGTACTTGCGCAGAAAGCGACCCACGCGCGTCACCCGCGGGTCGTCGGTAATCTTGAAGAGAATTCCGTCGCGCTCGTTCTGATCGGCCAGACCTTCCTTCTGCTTGTCGGCATCCGCGCACATGGTACGAAACTTGTAACAGGTAAACGTCCGCCCCTTTCGTCCAATCCGCTGCGCGCGGTAGAACGCAGGCCCCATGGAGTCCCATTTTATGGCGGCGACGATCAGCAACATGATGGGCCATCCCAGCAGGATGGCGAAGATCGCGCCTATTATATCCAGCGCACGTTTCAGCAGGTAAGTCCCCACGGGCGGTTCGCGACGATGCAGAGGAATGGTTGGAAACCTCCCAATGTACTCGACCGGAGCGTTCCACGCCAACCCGTCGTAGAGGTCTGGCACCACGCGCACGTCGATGCCCATCTCACGCGCCTCCTCCACTAGTCCGATCACCAGCTTTTTCTCTGCTGGCACAGAGAAAAATATCTCATCGACAAACAGCGAGCGAGCCAGCGAAAGGCAGTTGCGCACGTCGCCAATCATCTCCGCGTCGCCCGATTCCGCTTCGCGCTCGGTCAGCGCAACAAAGCCCTTGAAGCGAAATCCCATATGCCGCAAGCTCTCCAAGTGGTTGCGCAACGCGTGTCCGACACGTCCCGCGCCCACAATCAGAACGTTGCGCGTCTCTAGTCCTTCGTGGAATCGTTTGTAAGCTGCCCTGCGCCACAGAGCGCGTCGTGCAGACATCAGAATCGTGCTGAAGATCACAGTCAGCACCACCACAATCCGTGAGACCGCCTCGGCGCGCCCAAGATACAGTGTGCCGCACAACAGCAGTCCGCTGGTCAGCGACGCCTGCACTACCAACCGTTGCTCGTGCAGGCCGCTGTATCCCAGAATTGACCCATAGAGTCCGTTCGATCGCGCAATCCCCACCAGCAGCAGTGCATACCATGCAATATAAGCCAGCAGATACGTCGTCGTGGCATGGATCAGATAAGCAGGCTCTAAAATCAGGCGCACATCGCTCGGTACCGCACTGCGAAATCGCAGAGCAAGAAGCATCGCAATTGCCACCGTCGCAAAATCCAGTGTTGCCCGGATCAGGCTGCTGACCGAAGGACGGTGAAAGACGGAGACATGTTTCGTCGGTGCCGCGCTACCCACGGTCCACCCACGATCCAAGGTCACCACCTGCTCCAGATAATCCGGTGTCGCCATCGAGAACGGCTCTCTCAATTCAGAAGTACGCAATCCAGAGGTTCGCATCTTCGGTCGCCTTCAAGTGCCTGTCTCAAACAGGACTGAACATCATTATGAAACGCTAATGTTCACCCTACGCTACAGGACGACCGAATATATAGACCTATTAATGTCCTGTTTTGCAACAGTGATGCAAAACGGAACATCTCATAATCCGCTCCATATTTCCATTATAACGCTGAAAAAAAATAGCATAGCAACTATAAATGCAAAATCATTCCACCTCTTTTGCTTGGAAGTTGTAGCTCCTAAACCGGAAGAACCAGCTCGTCCAACATAAGAAATTCCTTAAGTACGGGATCGTCGGTCCGGTCCATCTCCGCCAGAGTTCCGAAGAATTGAGCCTTTCCCTCATGCAGAAAAACAACCCGGTCGGCCAGCCGTTTTGCAAAGCGCATGTCATGGGTTACCACAATACTGGTCAGATGCAACTGCGTCTTCAGGCGTGCAATTAATTCCCCGAGCAGATGCCCCATCAGCGGATCGACCATCGTCGTTGGCTCGTCGTACAGAATAGCCTCTGGCTGACTGGCCAGCGCGCGCGCAATCGCCACCGAGCGCTTCATCCCGGTCGAGAGGTCTGACGGCAGCATTTTTTCCATTCCCGCCACGCCCACCATCTCCAGCAGCCCATGCGCCACCTGCTGCATCTGGTCCTCGCTCAGGTCGCCGCGCTCGCGCAGCGAAAACGCCACGGTCTCGCCCACGCTGATGGAGTCGAACAGTGCGCCGTTCTGAAAGACCATCGTCACCTTCTGTCGTACCAACTGCATCTCGCGTTCGCTGTATCCGCTGATGTCCTCGCCCGCAATCAGTATCCGCCCCTTGTCCGGCTTCAAGAATCCCATCAACATCTTCAATGCAACCGACTTGCCCACACCCGAGCGCCCCAGAATGCACAATGTCTCACCTGGCAGCACGGAAAAGCTCACGTCGTCCAGCACCACCAGATCGCCAAACGATTTATAGACATGATCGAACGCAATGTATGGACCGGGTTTGTCGCGTCTCTCCGGTACCGCATCATTAGCCGCCACATTTTGCTGTGCAGCGACGGCCATGAACTCCTCGACCGTCTCCTGTGCCTCAGCCGAAGCCTCGCCCAAGGCCGTTGTGTCACTCTGCGGCAAATCTCCTTTGCCAGCTTCGTCGCTCGTCTCTGTCCTAATCTTCGCCATTGGCTTCTCTCTTATGATGCAGGAATTCGCGCCAGATCGTCCGAGTCGTTATACTTTGCCGACGCGCGACAGGAACCGCACAATTGACTCGATTCCATGATGAAAGTTTGCCAGGTGGAACTTCTCGTTGGGCGCGTGCAGATTGTCGTCCGGAAGGCCAAATCCCATCAATAGCGTCGGCGTTCCCAGCTCTCGTATGAAGTCGCCCACAATCGGAATCGACCCTCCTCCGCGCACGAAGACCGTCTCCTGCGCGAAGACCTCGTGCATGGCGTCGGTCGCCGCCTGCACAAACGCGTTCTCGGTCGAGACCACCACCGGATCGCCTGCATGGATCAGCCGCACCTTCAATACAATGCCTGCCGGACAGATTGCCTCGACGTAGGCTTTGAAGAGCGCGAAGCTTTCCGCTGGCGTTTGTAGCGGCACCAGTCTCATCGAGACCTTCGCCACCGCCCGCGCCGGGATCACCGTTTTCGCACCCGTGCCGGTAAAGCCACCACTGATTCCATGCACATCCAGCGTTGGCCTCGCCCAGGTCCTCTCCAGTACCGAATAGCCTGCCTCACCGGTCAACTCGGTCGAGCCCACCTCCGTCTCGCGGTAGTGTTCTTCGTCGAAGGCCAGCGACCTCCATGCGGCCTGTTCCGCCGCCGTCGGTGTAGCCACGCGGTCGTAGAAGCCGGGAATCAAAACCCTTCCTGTCTCATCCTTCAGCTTCGCGATGATCTGCGCCAGCGCCACCAGTGGATTCGGCGCCGCACCGCCGTACATTCCCGAGTGCAGGTCCGTCTTCGCTCCCTGCGCCTCGATTTCGGTGTAGATCATTCCTCGCAGTCCCACACACAGTGTGGGCAGGT
Source organism: uncultured Granulicella sp. (assembly GCA_964590925.1). Lineage (GTDB taxonomy): Bacteria > Acidobacteriota > Terriglobia > Terriglobales > Acidobacteriaceae > Edaphobacter. The sequence goes on along the minus strand of CAZPZL010000031.1, from coordinate 6,795 downwards.
CGGGCGCAAACATCTCGGTGTCAGAGACCAGGGCCACATCGGCGCGCAGCATCTCCGGGTGATCGCGCACGAACGCGGCAATCCCCTCGCCACCGACCTCCTCTTCGCCCTCAATAATTACGCGAACGTTGACCGGCAGCCGACCGCCGCCTGTGGCAAACAGCGACTCCAGCGCCTTCACATGCATCCACATCTGCCCCTTGTCGTCGACCGCACCACGCGCGTACAGGTTGCCATCGCGCTCAGTCGGCTCGAACGGCGACGACAGCCACTCGTCCAGCGGCTCCACTGGTTGCACGTCGTAGTGACCGTATAGCAGTACCGTCGTCGCGTTCTTCCCGCCTACCGGTTCCGCGTGCAGATAATCTGCATAGACCAACGGATGCCCCTCGCGCGCGGGCACAATCTCGGCCGGCCCATCGCTCGGAGCCAGTGCCAGCTCCGGTGTCGAGGTCTCGATCAGTCGCACGTTCTCCATCCCGATCCGTAGCAACTCTGTGGCTACAAACTCCGCCGCTCGGCGTACGTCGGCTGCCCGCTGCGGCTCGGTCGAGATCGAGGGAATTCGCAGCAACTCCTTCAGCTCCTCGACAAACCTCGCCCCATTATCCCTTGCAAAATCGACCGCCAACTGTGTAGATTCCTGCATCTGCCGCCTCCTGCGTTCCCGCCGCGCTACCTACACCAATAGCAAGCGCTACAGGGCAACATACCTAAGTATATGGAATTCCGCGATTGATATATCTGACTTGTGCAGAGCCTCCTTAGGTAGAGCCGCTTCGATTGGGGCGTTATGCCGAGTATCAACTCAACATTCGTCTCCGCTTGCAGCAATAGCCCCGGCAAAGCCAGCAGATATTCCTCTTCAATTAGGCTGATTAGGTGAAACTTATTCTCGCTGCCGTATCGCCCACCCGATCACGCGCCAAGTCTGACGCCGCCGGACAGCTAGCCGTCGAATACCTGACCCGTGCCGCGCGCTACATCCCCTGCGAGCCGCTGCTGCTTGACTCCGAGGCCGCGTTGCTCGTCTGGCTCAACCGACAGACCGCGCGCACGGCACCGACGCTGATTCTGCTAGACAGCCGAGGCAAGCAGCTAACCTCCGAGCAGTTCGCCGCTCATCTCGGACGCTTGCGCGACAATGGTACGCAGACGCTGATCCTAGCCATAGGACCCGCCGACGGCTGGTCCGCCACTGCCCGCGCCCGTGCCGCAATGTCGCTCTCGCTGGGCGCTATCACCCTGCCGCACGAACTTGCCCGCGCCGTTCTTGCCGAGCAGATCTACCGCGCGCTGACGATTCTGGCGGGCCATCCCTATCACTCCGGCCACTAGGCTGGCGTCGTCTATGTGGCGCGGTACGGTACCGAGTCCTAGCTGAAGAGAAACTCCTTGGTGCGCAGTTCCTTGACGGTGTCGCGCAGCTTGGCGGCCTTCTCGAACTCGAACTTCTTGGCTGCCTCGCGCATGTCGGATTCGAGCTTGCTGATGTAGGTCTGCAACTCATCCTGCGTGGCGAACTCGGGGATACCCTCGGCTTCGTCCGTCAGGTCAGCGTAGTCAGCCTTCAGGATTCCAGCTAGGCCCATCTCCAGTGGGCGCAGGATGGAGGCGGGCATGATGCCGTACTCCTCGTTATACGCAACCTGCTTGACGCGACGCCGGTCGGTCTCGTCAATGGCGCGGCGCATCGAATCGGTCATCTTGTCGGCGTAGAGAATGGCGCGGCCTTCGACGTGGCGCGCGGCGCGTCCGATGGTCTGGATCAGTGATCCCTGCGAGCGCAAAAAGCCCTCTTTGTCTGCATCGAGAATCGCCACCAGCGAAACCTCTGGCAGGTCGAGCCCCTCGCGGAGCAGGTTGATGCCGATTAGTACGTCATATTCCCCTTTGCGTAAGTCGCGCAGTAGTTTTATTCGCTCCAGCGTTTCGATCTCGGAGTGCATGTATCGGCAGCGAACACCTACTTCGGTGTAGTAGTTGGCTAAATCCTCGGACATTCGCTTTGTAAGTGTAGTGACTAGTACACGCTGGTTTAATTTGGTTCGTTCGCGAATTTCTGCCAGTAGGTCGTCGATTTGTCCTTTGACGGGGCGAATTTCTATCTGCGGATCGACTAATCCCGTTGGCCGAATGATTTGTTCGACTACAACGCCAGCGGATTTAGTCAGTTCATAGGGACCTGGCGTTGCCGAGACATAAATCGTCTGTCCGGTTCGCCCCTCAAACTCCTCGAATTTCAGTGGGCGATTGTCCATCGCTGAGGGCAGGCGAAAGCCGTAATCCACAAGGTTTTGCTTGCGCGAGCGATCCCCGTGCCACATGCCGTGAATCTGTGGAATCGTAACGTGCGACTCATCGATAAATACCAGAAAGTCGTGGGGAAAGTAGTCCAGCAAGGTAGGAGGAGGTTCGCCAGCTAATCGCCCGGAAAAGTGTCGAGAGTAGTTTTCAATGCCGTGGCAGTAGCCTACAGACTTAATCATCTCTAAGTCATATCTAGTTCGCTGATGAATTCTCTGCGACTCCACCAAACGGCCCTGCTGCTCCAATTCTTTCTCCCAAAGCTCAAGTTCGGCAAGGATCGAATCATTGGCAGCGCTCTTACGTTCCGGCTGAACTACATAATGCGACTTGGGGTAGATGGGCAGACGCGAATATTCATGTCGGACGGTTCCGAATAGCGGGTCGATCTGCGAGAGGGAATCGACCTCATTGCCGAATAGCTCAATACGGTACGCATTTTCATCATAGGTCGGATAGACCTCGATGATATCGCCACGCACACGAAAGGTTCCCCGGCGAAAGTCCACGTCGTTGCGGTCGTAAAGTATCTCGACCAGACGACGGGTAATATCCTCGCGTTTGATCTTCTGCCCGCGCTCCAGCAGCAGAAGCATCCCGAAGTAAGCTTCGGGCGAGCCAAGTCCATAGATACAACTCACCGAGGAGACGATAATCACGTCACGCCGCTCGAATAAGCTGCGCGTGGCTGATAGGCGCAACTTATCCAACTCCTCATTTATTGTTGCTTCTTTTTCAATAAATAAGTCGCCAGCGGGAATATAGGCTTCTGGCTGGTAGTAGTCGTAGTAGGAGACAAAGTATTCGACGGCATTATTGGGAAAGAAGGACTTGAACTCGTGGTAGAGCTGCGCGGCCAGCGTCTTGTTGTGCGCCAGAATCAAGGCCGGTCGCTGCACCTCTTCGATGATCTTGGCCATGGTGAAGGTCTTGCCCGAGCCAGTGACGCCGAGCAGTACTTGATCCTTCTCTCCTGCGCCGAGTCCCGCGACCAGTTCTGCAATTGCGCGTGGTTGGTCGCCCTGCGGCGTGTACGTTGTGGCAAGTTCAAAGTCCATCCTTATAGGATAAGGTATTCGCAGGAGTTGCACGAAGGAGATGAGCTTGACGGAGCTTTGGTTGATGCGGCACGGGGAGACGGAGTGGAGCCGGGAGGGAAGGCACACGGGACGCACAGATATTTCGCTGAACGAGAATGGGCAGCGGCAGGCGGCGGTGCTGGGTAAGTATCTTGCTGCTACGAAGTTTGCCGCTGTGCTACGCAGTCCGTTGCGCCGCGCGCGGGAGACCTGCGAGATCGCTGGATATGGAGCGGTTGCCGTGGTTGACGAGGGCCTTTGCGAGTGGAACTACGGAGTCTTCGAGGGGCGCACGTCGCAGGAGATTCAGACCGAGATTCCCGACTGGTCTGTGTGGAAGGACACCATCGTTGGCGGCGAATCGGTCGAGCAGGTTGGCGCACGCGCCGACGGTGTGATCGCACGGTCGCTGGCCGCCGCCGGTCCGGAGTCAGATGCAGGCGCGGTACAGCGCGTCGCGCTCTTTGCTCACGCGCACATATTTCGCATATTGACGGCGCGATGGATTGGGCTAGTGGCGCGAGAGGGCTGCCGCTTCGCATTGGCGACCGGCAGCGTCAGCGTACTTGGCTTTGAGAAGGATATGTGCGTGATTCGCCGCTGGAATCGCGGCTTTGACGAGTAGGCCGCGGTGGGTATTGATATATCTGCTTTGAAGGATGACATCGCGTGATGAGAATCAGGTGGTCTGGGATGAGTTGGATGCGGCGGATGGTTGCAGGATTGATATTGATAGGAATGGCATGTTTCGCGCAGGCGCAGCAGGGAGCCGGGATGGCGTTTGTTCGGGCAGAGCACCTGCGGCGAGGCGTGAATCTGAGCGGCTTCTACGCGCAGACACGGGACTTTTCGTCGACGCGCCTGAATGGCTATATGTCGCCTGCCGACATGCGCTTGTTGAAGTCGCTGGGATTCGACCATGTGCGCCTGAGCATTGATCCGCTGCCGCTGATCGCTAACCCACAGACTGGCGCTCTGCGGGGCGAGCCGATGGCACAGTTGGATAAGACCGTGGCACAACTACTCGACGCAGGGCTGAACGTGATCCTCGACATCCACGCCGAGGAGGATTGGAAGAAGTCGCTGGCACAGGGCGATGATGGTGTGGCGCGGCTCTGTGGCTTCTGGGCGGAGTTTGCCACGCACTACGCAAAGAGCGATCCCGAGCACGTCTACTTCGAGATTCTCAACGAGCCGTCGATGGATGACCTCTATCGCTGGGCCGGGATACAGGCAAAGGTTGTGGCAGCAATTCGTCGCGTGGCCCCGCGACATACCATCATTGCAACGGCGGCTGCGTGGGGGCATCAGGACGGTCTGCTGGCGACCGAGCCAGTGCGCGACAACAACGTCATCTACACCTTCCACGACTACGATCCGATGTGGTTTACCCATCAGGGTGCGACGTGGGGAACGCAGGCCTGGGCGGTGCTGCATGGGGTTCCTTATCCCGCGACGCCAGAGAATATTCAGGCTGTGCTGGGTCAGGAGCCGGACGAGCGCATGAGGCTACAGGTCGAACGTTACGGGCTGGAGCGATGGGATGCCAAGCGCATCGCTGCGGAGATTGCCGCAGTCAGCGAGTGGGCGAAGAGCCGCGACGTGCCGCTCTACTGCGGAGAGTTCGGCGTCTACAAGGTATATGCCGATGCACAGTCGCGGGCGAACTGGATCGGCGACATGCGGACAGCGCTCGAGTCCAGGCAGATCGGCTGGGCGATGTGGGACTACGACGGTAACTTTGGCCTAGTCCGCAGAACAGGCGCGGGAATTGTTGTAGATGACAAAGTGCTTCATGCACTGGGACTGGGTAAGTAGTTCGCGTTGTGAAGAGTCGGTAGAATAGACTCATGATTCCTCGTCTGGTGGTCTTCGATCTGGATGGCACGCTGATCGATTCGCGCGTCGATCTGTCGAACTCGATCAACGCGATGCTACAGCATGTGGGCAAGCCAGATCTGCCGCTGGCAATGGTCGAGAGCTACATCGGCGACGGAGCGAGAATGCTGGTGCGGCGTGCGCTGGGCGATCCCGAGGGCGACGTCCACGACGAGGCATACGTCAACGATGCGCTGGCCTTCTTTCTCGACTACTACCGCGTACATAAGCTCGACTATACCTATGTTTACGCAGGCGTGATCGACGCGCTGACGACGATTCGCACGATGTATCCCACACTGGCGATGGCCGTGCTGACCAACAAGCCCGTGAATCCCTCGCGCCAGATCTGTGCGCACTTCGGGCTGGACCGCTTCTTCTTTCAGAACTATGGCGGCAACAGCTTCCACACCAAGAAACCAGACCCGGCGGGACTGATCGCGCTGATGGCTGAGGCTTCGGCGCTTGCGCCCGACCAGCCGCCAATCGCCGTCGCCGAAGTGGTGATGATCGGAGACTCTGATGTGGACATTCTGACGGCGCGCAACTGTGGGGCGCGCACGATTGGGTGCAGCTACGGCCTCTCGCCGCACAGCCTTACGGCGTCTGCGCCCGACGCTCTGGTCGACTCGCCAAGCGACTGGCCACTGGCATTAGACATGATGAAAATCGTCGAGCTGCCTTGCTAGTTCTTTGCGTTGTGCAATATCCGCAACAACTCTGCCAGTGCGCGGCCTCGGTGGTTGAGGGCGAGCCGATCAGTTGGGGCAAGCTCCGACATGGTACGTCCGAGCTGCGGCAGGTAGAAGAGCGGGTCGTAGCCGAAGCCGCCGTTGCCGCGCGGCGCAGGCAGGATGGACCCCTCGACCGTGCCCTCAGCGGTGTGTAGAACCAGGCCATCGCGAGCCAGCGCCAGCGAGCAGCGGTAACGCGCCTGCCGGCGAGTCTCGGGCACATCGGCGAGCGCGTCGAGCAGCGCAGCGTTGTTGCGATTGTCCGGCGTGTCAGCGTCGGGGTGGGCAAGATCAGCGGCAAAGCGGGCGCTGCGAACTCCTGGTGCGCCGTCAAGTGCATCGACCTCTAGGCCGGAGTCATCGGCCAGAACCAATACCCCGGGCGCTCGCAGCGAGTAGTAGACGGCCTTCACGCGGGCGTTTGCCTCGAAGGTCGGCTCGTCCTCGGGCGGCGCGGGGATCGTGGCGAGACCCGGCAGCGGCTCGATCTGGATCGTGGCATCCGCATCAGACGCGGCGAGGGCAAAGTCGCGCAGCTTGCCTGGATTAGAGGTGGCGGCGTAGATATTCATTCTCTGAGCTTACCTCAGTGGCGAAATCCGACGCTGCCGCGCAGAACTACAAGACACCCAAAGGGATCTTCCTCGCAGATCCTTGCCTCAAACCCGCCAGCTTCCCGGTGTTCCATAAGGGGAAACCCTTTTGGCTGAAGAAATATACTCATGGATTTGCATCTTGTCTTACAAAATATCGGGATGTAAGGTGTAACCATGTCTCTCCGAACTGGCAAGACCCGC
>CAZPZL010000030.1:0-13470 GCA_964590925.1 uncultured Granulicella sp. | reverse complement strand
TCCCTTTGAGTTGAAGTACCAGAACACGTCCATGGTGCTGCTTGGCGGTAAGGGTTTGGGTGTGCTTTCCGGTCCGGCTGGTTCAGCAGACGTTGCCCGTCAGTTCATTAAGCTGGCTAAGCCATACCGAGTTCCCAAAAAGACGAAATAGCGGGTACCCAATCCTTCGGCTTCGCTCAGGGTAGGCTCTCGATTCTGAGACGTGGGTTTCGGATGGGCTGGCCACATGCCGTTTTTCTGCAAGCGATGGCGGCAAAGTAAAATGCCGTCGGTGGGCGGCGAATGCTATACTTTTTGCTATACGACGCAACCTTCAATTGAGGTTTGCAATCCAATCACTTAAAGACATGGCGGCCAATGTGGCGCGCTGTGGAGGCGACCTATTCCACCGATTGATAAGCGTTCCGCTAAGAGTTTTATCCGCATCAACGAGAAGATCCGCGCGCGTGAGATTCGCGTCATCGATGAGAACGGCGAGCAGCTGGGCATCATGGTGCCGTTCGAGGCGCTCAAGATGGCCCGCGAGAGGCTGCTTGATCTGGTCGAGATCTCGCCCAACGCCGTGCCTCCAGTATGCCGCATTCAGGACTACGGCAAGTTCCTCTACGAGAAGGACAAGAGCGAGCGGGCTGCGCGCAAGAAGCAGAAGGTCATCACCATCAAAGAGGTTAAGTTCTCCGTCACCGTCGACGAGCACGACTACCAAACCAAGAAGAATATGGCGATCCGCTTCCTCGGTGACGGCGACAAGGTCAAAGCATCACTGCGCTTTAAGGGCCGCCAGATGGCCCACCGCGATCTGGGCTACAAAATCGTCAACCGCCTGATTCAGGACATCGGAGACGCAGGTCTGGTTGAGTTCATGCCGCGCATGGAAGGCACCACGTTACATGCCATCATAGCTCCGACCAAGAAGGCCGAGGTTGTGGCGAAGAAGCCCGCCGAGGCCGCCGTCAAGCCGGTTGAGGTAGCAGCTACAGTCCCACCTGCACAGCTCTAAATCCTGTAAACACGGCGGAAATTAATTATTTCGTCTTCCCTTCGCCTCATTCCCGTTTTGGGTGCTAGAATTCTTCTTGACTTCTAACCGAGGAGAATTAACGCCGTGGCCGATGAACGCAACAAGGCAATAGAGTCTGCACTCGCAGCACTGGATAAACAGTTTGGCAAAGGCTCGGTGATGCGTCTCGGATCGCGCGAGGCGGTCGGTCCGATCGCGGTTATCTCGACCGGCTCGATCTCCTTTGACGCCGCGACCGGCGTGGGCGGAGTGCCGCGCGGACGCGTCATCGAAATATTTGGCCCTGAGTCCTCGGGCAAGACCACCATCACCCTCCAGATCATCGCCGAGGCGCAGAAGTCGGGCGGCCTCGCAGCGTTTGTCGATGCCGAGCACGCGCTCGACCCGGCCTACGCACGCAAGCTGGGTGTAGACATCGACAATCTGCTGATCTCGCAGCCCGACTACGGCGAACAGGCGCTGGAGATCGTCGAGGCCCTCGTCCGCTCGAACGCCATCGACATTCTGGTGGTTGATTCGGTCGCCGCGCTGGTGCCCAAAGCCGAACTCGACGGTGAGATGGGCGACTCGCACATGGGCTTGCAGGCGCGGCTGATGAGCCAGGCCCTGCGCAAGCTGACCGGAACCGTTTCGAAGTCGCGCACCTGCCTCATCTTTATCAACCAGATTCGCGAGAAGATCGGCGTCATGTTCGGCAACCCGGAGACAACCACCGGTGGCAAGGCGCTCAAGTTCTACTCCTCCATGCGCATCGACATACGCCGCATCGGCGCGGTCAAGGAGGGTGACGTCGTCGTCGGCTCGCGCACCAAGGTCAAGATCGTGAAGAACAAGGTTGCGGCTCCCTTCCGCGACGCCGAGTTCGATATTCTGTACGGCGAGGGTATCTCGCGCGAAGGCGATGCATTGGATCTCGCGGTGGCCAACGGCATCGTCGACAAGAGCGGCGCGTGGTACAGCTTCCAGGGCGAGCGCATCGGGCAGGGACGCGAGAACGTGCGCGGATTCCTGAAGGAGAACAAAGAGGTCTTCGCACGCGTCGACAGCGAACTACGCAAAAAGCTTGGCATCGGCGCGGCGAGTGCTGCCGCGGAGATTCCAGCGGCGCCGGCTGGTGCAGCAGAGGTTGCGGCAGAGGTCGTCAAGGGCAGAAAGTAGCAATTGACTTAGGTTAAACACTGGTGGGCGCGTTGCGCCCTTTGGCGGGATTGAAGATAACTGATTAACGAGATCACCCTCGTCCGGCTTTGGACGAGGGTGATCTCGTTAATCAACTCGATTCCTGTAGCGGAGGCAGAGGCATTTCCTCTTAAAGCAGACCTAGACTCGGCTCAGCGATGCATCCGCATACGCGTGGAGATTGGGATGAAGCCTTCGGTCGGTTTGTCGTTTGTGGTCGTTGCCGTGTGGGGTGCGCTTGCGGCGGGCGCGCAGACGAAGGTGTGGCAGCCAACGCCGGGACATACGCAGGTGGAAATATGGCCGGGGGCGGTGCCGGATGCCCGCCCTGTGGTGAAGCCGGAGTATATGCAAACGGAGACGAAGAATCTGGTCGCCAACGAGCCGGTCGTGATGGTGGAAAACGTTTCGCGGCCTACGATGACGGTCTACTCACCGACGGAAAAGAACACCGGCGCGGCAGTGCTCGTCTTTCCCGGTGGCGGCTATGAGAGTTTGGCCATCGACCTCGAAGGCACCGAGGCCTGCGACTGGCTGACGGCCAAGGGAATTACCTGCGTACTGCTGAAGTATCGCGTGCCGGCTCCGCATTTGACACAGTATTGGGGCGCGTATCCGGAGTCGCCGATGGCGCTGGAAGACGCGCAGAGAACGCTGGGCCTCGTGCGCCTTCACGCAGTAGAGTGGCACATTGATCCGCACAAGATCGGCGTGATGGGCTTCTCTGCGGGTGGGCACATGGTGGCGGCGATGAGCGTCCACTTCGACCGCTTGTACGCACCCGTTGATGCCGCCGACAAGGTGAGTTGCCGCCCAGACTTTGCCGTGGCGATCTATCCCGGGCACTTGTCGTTCGGCGATGAAAGCCTGAAGACGCCTGAGCTGAATCCTGACATCGCCAGCCACATCACGCGCCAGACGCCGCCAACCTTTCTTCTGCAAAATGAGGACGATCATGTGGACGGGATCAACCAGTCACTGGTCTACTACATTGCGCTGAAGAATGCTGGGGTTCCCGTAGAGATGCACCTGTACGCACAGGGCGGCCACGCCTTCGGACTGCGGCGCAGCAAATTTCCCGTGACGCGATGGCCCGAACTGGTCGAGACCTGGCTGGGAACGATCGGAATGATTGCGCAGTAGACACTGCGCTACGGCGAGCATTGCGCAAAGTGGCCCCGCGTGAATGTTGCGCGCGGGGCCTGCTTCGCTACGCTTGAGGGCTAGCCGACTAGGGGATCGCCAAGCGGGAGAACGGCGCGTCCAGCGGTGGCGTTGAGGATCTCCACGAATGCGACAAAGAGCGCATCAAGTCCGGTGAGCAGTCCGAAGTATCCGCCGATCTTTCCGCATGTCCACGAGCCGATCGAGTATCCGAAGTCGCCCCATGCCAACAGGAAAAAAGTAATCCAGAGCAGTAGGAAGATGCTCCACACCGCTTTGTTGAGGCGAAAGCTGACGATCCACAGCAGCAGAGTGAAGACGCCCCACGCCAATAGCACAGTGCCTCCGGCTGCTGGTGGCGGCGCCTTCAGCCAGCCTGCGCCGATGGTCCATTGCAGCAGTGCGAACCACCACCAAAACATTCCGTAGGAACTAAAGGCGACCAAGCCGAAGGTATTGCCGGTTTTGAACTCCAGAACGCCAGCGACCAACTGCGCGAGGCCGCCGTAGGCAAAAGCCAGCGGTACAACGATGGGAACGGCCTCGTGCGGCAGAAGGCCAGCGTTGATGGCGCTAAGAACCACAGTGGTGAGGCCAAATCCGGCTAGACCGAGCGGCCCGGGATTGGCGTGTTTGGCTGTGAGGGGAGCAGATGAGGTTGCCGTGATGGAGTCGGACATTGCGAGGAAAGCTCCTTGAGGTTTGCAGTGGTCGAACATGAGTGCCACGGAAAGAAGATGTGGGCTGGCCCTCAAAGTCGCAATATCTTTTTAGGTCCATGAGTTGACATACGTGGTGGAATTACCCAAATTCGCCTGGATCAGTGGCTATTATGGGATTCAGTGGTTTGGATAATACAAGGATGTTGATAGCATCGGAGTGTGCTGGAACTCTCGACTCCGATCAAGTTCGTCAAACGCGTTGGCGAGCGCATCGCCGCTGGCCTCGTCGAGCGCGGCGTTGAGACGGTCGAAGACCTCCTCTACCACCTACCCTTTCGCTACGAAGACCGCCTCAACCCGCGCCCAATAGCTGAGCTCGTCGCTGGCTCGATGGCGTCGGTCATCGGCGAAGTGCGTGGTGCTGCACTGCTGAAGACCCGCTCTGGCCCCATCTTCGAGATGATTCTCGGTCAGGGCCTCGGCACGGTCAAGTGCATGTGGTTCCATGGAACGTATCTGCAAAACCGCTTTCATGCCGGCCAGCTGGTCGCCGTCTATGGCAAGCTTGAACCATCGCGTTCTGCAATGGCCGCTGCTGCAATCGTCGGTCAGGGTGTAAGCTCCGGTCGATTTAAGATGATCCAGCCACAGTTCGAGATCCTCCCCGAACCCGGCACCACCGGCCCAGAGTCCGAGTTCGCCATGCTGGAGATGGGGCGGATTGTGCCGATATACGAGTCGCTCGGCGGCACGACGCCGTGGGGATCGAAGCTCACGTCCAAGTGGATGCGCCGCGTCGTCTGGTCCATCTTTGAGGAGTTGGTGGAGAACGGAGGCGCAGAGCGCATCGAGGCACAGGAAACGCTGCCAGCGGCGATGCTGCGACGACTGCATCTGCCCTCGCGCCTCGAAGCATTGAAGGCTGTCCACTTCCCCGAGGCTGGAACGCCCATGGTCGAGCTGATGAGCTCCACTACGCCCGCGCATAAGCGACTGATCTTTGAGGAGCTGTTTTACCTCGAACTCGGCCTTGAGCTCAAACGTCGTCGCATGAGGGAGCGAGTCGGCACGGCGTTCTCGACTGGCCCGGCGGTTCGTGAAGCGATCAAGCAGGTTCTGCCCTTTCATCCCACCGCCGCACAAAAACGCGTCCTCGGCGAGATTGTTGCCGATATGCGTCGTCCGCAGCCCATGCGCCGCCTCTTGCAGGGCGACGTCGGCTCCGGTAAGACCATCGTCGCCATGCAGGCCGCCATCATCGCCATCGAGAACGGCCATCAGGTTGCGCTCATGGCACCCACTGAGATTCTCGCCACGCAGCACTATCTCTCCGCGCGCAAGCTCCTCGCCGAGGCCATCTCGCCCAGCACTGGCAAGCTCTACCGTATTGCACTGCTCACTGGCTCGCTCGATCCCGCCACCAAGCGCCAGACCCAGGGCCGCATCCTGCGTGGCGAGGCACAGTTCATCATCGGGACCCACGCTCTGCAAGAGGACAAGGCCGACTTCGCCGACCTAGGCCTCGTCATCGTCGACGAGCAGCACCGCTTCGGCGTCCAACAGAGATTCAAGCTGATGAAGAAGCCCGACGCCGACGGTGTGATCAGCGATCCCGACGTTCTCGCCATGACGGCGACGCCCATTCCCCGCACCCTTGCCCTCACGCTCTATGGCGATCTCGAACTCTCCATCATCGACGAGATGCCCCCAGGCCGCACTCCCATCATCACCCGCCGCACCACCGATGATCGCACTGCCGCGGTCTGGGATTTCGTACGCAAACAGGTGGTGCAGGGCCGCCAGGCCTACCTCGTCTACCCTGTCATCGAGGGTAACAAGGATGACCAGCCCGAACTCGATTTTCCACACGACGAAGAGCCATCCAGCGCATTGGCGAAGAAAAAATCCACCAAACCCGATAAACTCTTCCCCACCGCCAAAGCCAAGCTCCGCTCCGCCACCGAGATGTACGATGAACTTCGCACCGGCGCACTCTCCGGCCTGCGCCTCGGTCTACTCCACGGACGTCTCTCCGCCGACGACAAAGAGGTCACGATGGCCCGCTTCAAGCGCGGCGAGATCGATGTCCTTGTCGCCACCACTGTCATCGAGGTCGGCGTCGATGTAGCCAACGCATCCGTCATGGTCATCGACCACGCCGAGCGCTTCGGCCTCGCTCAGATGCACCAGCTCCGCGGCCGCGTCGGTCGCGGTGCCGCAAAAAGCTATTGCATCCTTATGACCGGCGGCAAAGTCACCCCGCAGGCCGACGCCCGCCTCAACGCCCTCGTTGCCACGCAGAACGGCTTCGAGCTGGCAGAGCTTGACCTTCAGCAGCGTGGCCCGGGAGAGTTCTTCGGTACCCGCCAGACTGGCCTCCCCGAGTTCCGCGTCGCCAATCTCCTGCGCGACCGAGCCGTCCTGGAGATGGCAAAAAAAGAGGCAGAACGATTCGCCGCCCGTCCCGACCCCACCATCCCGCCCGCCCAGATCACCGCCGTCTGGAACCGCCTCAAACACCAATGGCAGCGTCGCTACGGCCTCGTCGAAGCCTAGGATGCTCTAGGGTACGAGTGATGGGATGCATATCTGAAGAATGGCAGCACCGAACCGATTCACTTTATCCGGCCCGATACCCGTAATCGTTTGCAGTTGCGCCAGCGAGCGAGGACGCAGCAACACGATGCTGCGCAGTGCCGTCGATCCTAACACAAAGAACTGAGGCAGTCCGATGCGCTCGGCCTCTGACTTGCGCCAAGCGCGCAGATTTTCGTCAATCTCCTGCTGCTCAGCCGTCAGCACCACCGCCGGATCTGCCGTGTCTGGCCGCTCACGATGGAAGTTCGGCGTCTTCTTGCGGGCAACGGAGGTTTGCGCAATCTCGGCTCTGCGCAAGACCTTTGACGTCTTCAACTTCTTTGACTTCGCAGTCGAGACTTTAGCCTCCCCAACGTCTTCCAGCAGCAGATCGGGGGCGTGGAGCTTGCCAGTCTCGACCGCCTCGCGCCCCTCGTAAGTCAGCGATGCCTTCTTGTAGTGGATGACATTGCCCTCAGCGTTGGTGAAGCTGTCGCCGACAATCTCGACCAGCGCGGAGCGCACCAGTGCATCCAGCAGTGAGTCGAAGCTCTTGCGATCCCGGCCCGCAGCGGTTCCTCGCAGCGAACCCTCAGCGAGCGTCGTGAACAGCTTGCCGGTCGAGCGCGAACGCTCGTCCAGCTCGTGCAGGATAAACAGGAACTGGCGCAGTTCGTCCTGCGAAGGCGCGCGATAGGCCTGCGCGGTGGCCGTGGTCGGTGAACATGCGTCGCAAATTCCGCACCGACGATGCGCGTCGGCGGTGTCGCCGAAGTGGCGAATGATGGACGTCATGCGACACTGATTGGACTCGGCAAAGCTCATCATGCGGTCGATCTGCTCGCGGCGAAAGGCCACCTGCGCCTCATACCCGCTGCGCCAGTTGTCCGCGCCACCAGCACGCACGTTGCCCGCCATATCCAGCTGCGCCGCACCCTGCGATGCCAGTTTCTCCACCGCCTTGGTAAAGAGGTCCGGCGTCATCTTCAACTTGCGCCACAGCGGCTCCGGCATCAGGTACTCGTCGGTCAAAGCCTTGGCGACGCGGGCCAGATCGCTCGCCGAAGGATAGTCGCGATCAAGAAAACCCTCGTGAATCTTGCGGTCGACAAAGCTGTAAAGTAACACACTACGCGCCGGCAGACCATCGCGTCCGGCGCGTCCAATCTCCTGGTAGAAAGCTTCGACCGATGCGGGTAATGCCGTATGCACCACTGTGCGGACGTCGGCTTTGTCGATGCCCATGCCGAAGGCGATCGTCGCCACCACAACCTCCAGCTTGCCCGATTGAAACGCCGCCTGAACGCGCTCGCGAACACCTGGGTCCATACCCGCGTGGTAGGCCGCAGCCGGAAAGTGCCGCGCAAGTTCTGCGGCCAGTTCCTCGGCAGACCGGCGCGAAGGCGCATAGACAATCGCCGGGCGCGCGCCAGATTCGCGCAGTAGCTTGGTCGTGAACTCGTGCCTGCGCGGCTTCGACAACTCGACCACCTCGATGGCGAGATTCTCGCGGCGAAATCCGTGAATGAACAGAGCAGGGTTGTGCAGCGCGAGTTGCCCGCATATGTCCTTCTGTACGGCGGGCGTTGCGGTCGCCGTCAGCGCAATGATCGGAGCTGGGCGCAGTTTGGGCAAATGTTCTCCCAGAGTGCGGTAGTCGGGGCGAAAGTCGTGGCCCCAGGCGCTGATGCAGTGCGCCTCGTCGATGGCGATCAGGCTTGGCTTGCGTCGCGCCAGCATCTCCGGAAAGCCGGGGACGCGCATTCGCTCGGGCGCGATAAAGAGGAAGTTCAGCGTGCCGTCGAGGTACTCGCGACAGGCCTGCCGAGCATCCTCTCGCGATAGCCCGGAGTGGATGCGACCCACACGCAGCCCCTCCGCCGACAGCTTACCAGCCTGATCGTCCATTAGTGCGATAAGTGGGCTAACGACCAGCGCCGTACCTCCGCGCGCGATCGCCGGAAGCTGGTAGCAGAGCGACTTTCCCGCTCCGGTGGGCATTACCAGAAGCGCGTCACGGCCATCGGTGACGGCGCGGCAGACCGCCTCCTGATTGGCGCGGAAGGAGGTAAACCCAAAGGTCGTGTGCAGAAGCTGTGTAAGATCGTTCATGCGCACCTACCAGTTTCGCATAAACTTCGTATCGATCGTGATCGAAGAATCTGTTCCGCTCTATCGCGGGACGAACTCGTCAGCGTGAACGACAAACTCGGGGTAAGCCCCTGCGCCCAGCTCGCGGATGTCCATGCCCTGCCAGTGCCCATCGTCGTCTACGCGGAAGTGCGAGTAGCGATTGAGCAGAAGATTCGCCCCATAGACCAGAGGCAGCATGAATCCCAGCAGCGCGCAGATGCCGACCAGTTGTGCCAGAATGTGGCCTCCGCGTGTACCCTCGGCGAAATGACCGAACAGGCCCAGCGCAAGCAATCCCCAGATGCCGGAGAGCGCGTGGACCGAGACCGCACCGCCCGGATCGTCGACATGCAGGCGCAGCTCGAAGACCTCGATCGCGTAGGTGACCAGTATACCTGCGATCAAGCCAATGTCGATAGCCGCCACTGTCGATACCATCGCGCAGGCCGCGCTGCCCGCCACCAACCCGGCGATCCATCCGTTAGCCGAGAGGGATGCGTCCGGCTTGTGGTAGCGCGCGCGCGTCACCATCACCGCAGCAAGGCATCCGCCCGAAGCCGACAGCATGGCGTTGATAATGACGCCAACAACCTGCTGTGCGCCAGCTCCATAGAATAGGATCGAGACGGCCGAGTCGAGGCCAATCCATCCCACTAGAGCCAGAATGCAACCGAACAAAACCTGCACGATGTTGTGCCCGGGAATCGCCGCCGGAACTCCATCGTTGGCGAACTTTCCCCGTCGTGGTCCCGCGATCCACGCAACGGATAGCGCTGCCAGACCACCGACAACCTGAATCGCCCCCGCGCCGCCCGTGTCTGTGAAGCCTGAGATTCCAAAGTTTGCGCCCAACTGCGTCAGCCATCCCCCGCCCCACGTCCAATGTGCAAAGATCGGGAAGAGCAAGCCGCCAATCAGCATACTTGACAAGCAGATTGGCCCCAAACGCCAGCGATCCGTACCCGCGCTCAGTGGAATCGTCGCGACCAAGCCAGCGGCGAACATCTCCACGCAAAGAGTCAGCGCGCGCGTGAGGCCTGATGCGTCCGTCACGTCGAAGCTAACAGCGTGCGAGAGAAACGGTGCGGCTCCCAGCCAATCCCAGTGCACCCCGCCCAGCGTAAACGAGTGCGTGGCAAATCCAATCGACCCCGCCCACGCCGAGCCGATCAGCACAAAGAAGATCGCCGAAACCGCCAGAGCGCACAGAGTCGCCAGCATGGCGTGAGCCGCGCTGCGCGAGCGTCCAAGACCCTGATGTATCAGAGCCAGCCCCGCCGCAGCCAACGGAATCAGCATCAGTGAGACGATACAGAGAGCCATGTTCATTGCTGCTCCTTTGCGTTCGGTCGATAGCTGTTCGTAAGCAATGCCACGCCCAGCACCTCTACGCCGAACCCCGCCAGAACGAAGGCAAACCGCTGACCTATCGAGCCAAGCAGTGCCAACGCAATCAACGCGATAAAAAATCCAGAGAGCAACAGCACGCACGCAACCAGCTTCAAGGAGGCTCCTTCATTGGGGTTCGTGGGATGAAGAGTCTTCAGTCTATCAACAATGACTGCGCGCGAGCGAGGTTTATTCGCGCCAACCTACCGAACACCCCCACAAAACGCCAATCCCCCACGCGCCAACTCCGTTGCGTGGGGGATTGCTGCTTCCTGATGTAGCGTATGCGTCTGCTCTAGTAGCGATAGGATTCGGTCTTGTACGGCCCTTCGACAGGAACACTCAGGTAGTCTGCCTGCTTCTGAGTCAACGTAGTCAGCTTCACGCCGATCTTCTCCAGATGCAACCGCGCAACCTCCTCGTCCAGTTTCTTCGAAATCAGATAGATCCCCACCTTGTACACGTCCTTGTTGGCCCACAAGTCGAGCTGCGCCAGCGTCTGGTTGGCAAAGCTGTTCGACATCACAAAGCTCGGATGCCCGGTCGCGCAACCCAGATTCACCAGCCGTCCCTCAGCCAGCACAAAAATGCTGTTGCCCGTCGGGAAGGTGAACTTGTCCACCTGTGGCTTGATGTTCAGCTTGATCAGCCCCGGCACAGCCAGCAGCTTTTCCATCTGAATCTCGTTGTCGAAGTGGCCAATGTTGCACACGATCGCCTGGTCCTTCATCAACTTCATCTGCTCGACGGTAATGATGTCAACATTGCCCGTGCAGGTGACATAGATGTCGCCGCGTCCCAGCGTCTCCTCGATCGTCGTGACCTCGTAACCCTCCATCGCGGCTTGCAGAGCGTTGATCGGGTCGATCTCAGTGACGATGACGCGCGCACCCAGCCCGCGCAGTGACGCCGCGCAGCCCTTGCCCACATCGCCGTATCCGCAGACCACGGCCACCTTGCCTGCCACCATCACATCGGTCGCGCGCTTGATGCCGTCTACCAGCGACTCGCGGCAGCCGTACAAATTATCGAACTTCGACTTGGTCACCGAGTCGTTCACATTGATCGCGGGCACCAGCAGTTTACCCTGCTCAAGCATCTTGTATAGTCGGTGCACACCAGTCGTCGTCTCCTCGCTGACGCCGCGCCACTCCTTCACCACGTTGTGCCAATGATTCGGGCGCTCGGCGTAAATCTTCTTCAGCAAGTCCTTGATGACATCCTCTTCGTGCGATCCGGAGGGCGAGTTCACCCAACTGTCTCCGTTCTCCATCTCGTAGCCCTTATGGATGATGAGCGTCGCGTCGCCGCCGTCGTCGATGATCAGTTGCGGCCCCAACACTCCGCCCTTGCCGTCGGGGAAGGTCAGCGCCTCATTCGTGCACCACCAGAACTCTTCCAGCGTCTCGCCCTTCCACGCAAAGACCGGCACGCCCGCCGCCGCAATCGCCGCCGCAGCGTGGTCCTGTGTGGAGAAGATATTGCAGCTCGCCCAGCGCACGTTGGCACCCAGCGCAACCATTGTTTCGATCAGCACTGCGGTCTGAATCGTCATGTGCAGCGAGCCCATCACGCGTACGCCCGCCAGTGGCTTGCCTGCAGCATACTTGTTGCGGATCGCCATCAACCCCGGCATCTCCTGCTCGGCGATGTCGATCTCCTTGCGTCCAAACTCGGCCAACCCAATGTCGGCTACCTTGTACTCCGCTGCTGTCTCGACCGTCGCTGTCGCCATTGAAACTCCTCTTTTGCCTCAATAATCTCTCGCTCGCAATATCCCTACGAGCCTTGGTTAGAATACCATCGCAAGCCGCATCAAGGAGCAACATTGCTGGCCGTAACAAAGCCAAGCTGATGAATCGCCAGCCACGTCTGCTGATACGCGTTCAGCGCGTCGGACGCAACCGAACGCGCATCACGCAGTGCGTCCAGATAGTCGATCAGTGCCAGTCCGCCGTGCTCGTAGCTGAAGCGTGCAATGTCGAGAACGTCCTTCGACTCGGCAAGATAATGTCCGTTGTATCGATCTGAAAGCACCTTGTATGTGACATAGCTGGCATAGGCCTGCTCCACATCGCTCACTACCTGATTGTGTACGGCGACAACCGTAAACCGGTTGGCCTGTGCGGTAAACTTTGCCGTCTCCTTGTTGCCCTGATTACGGTCAAAGAGCCGAATTGGAATATTGAAGTTCAAACCAACCGAGTTGTCCGTGCCGTTACGGTTGTAGTCAGCCTCGATGGTGGGATCGGCGGTACCGTTGGCGATGGCCAGCTTGACGCCTGCGTCGGCCACATCGACCGCTGCAATAGCGGCCTTCAGATCAGGTCGCGCGTCCAGCCCCTTCTGCTCCAGCTCATCCTTGGTCAACGCCATCGGCGGCGGTACGACTTCCCCAGCCACCTCAAACTGTGTATTGGGCTTTTCAATTCCCAGCAGCAGTTGCAGTTGGTCCGCAGCCTGCTCCTCGGCCTCCTCCGCATTCGCCTCGTCACTTTCGAACTGCGCCAGTTGTAAATCGAGCCGCTCGAAGTCCAGCTTCGCCAAATCCCCCGCCTTGTAGCGATCCGCCCCGATGGCAACCTCTTTTTTGAAGTCGGCCAGATTGTCGTCGGCGAGCTTTTTGGCGGCCTTGGCGATAACCAAGTTCGTAAATGCCGTGCGCACCGCTAGAATCGTCTGCTGCACGATGAGCTGTATCTGCGCGTCGGTCTCGACCGTCGTCGAGCGCGCGCTCGCCAGCCGCCACTCGCGCTTGTTGCCGCGCTCAAACAGACGCCCCACGCCCACGCCAACGGCATACGGATTGCCGTTCGAGTCCGGCTCGGTCAGGTTTGTGCCATTGACGGCGAAGTAGGGATTCTGCCGCACTCCAGCCTGACTCTCCTGCGCCTTCACCGAGAGCAGATTCTGCCGCGCCGCCAGTAGAGTCGGATTCTTGACGCGCGCCATCTCGACCGCCTGCTGCATGGTCAGTGGCACAGGCGCGCTTTGAGCAGTCGCACTTTGGGCAAAGGCCGCCACAGTCAGAACCGCTGGCAGGATTGCAAATCGAATTGGTTGGCGAAGGATCTTCATGGTCAGTTCTCGAACTCCGTCTCCGGCACCGGCAACACGTCGTCGGCGCGCGCGATCCAGACGTAGAGGGTGGGCAAAAGAAAGACGCTGATGAGTAGAGCGCCTATTAGTCCGCCGACGATGACAATGGCGAATGGACGCTGCGAGTCCGACCCAATGCCGTGCGATGTCGCCGCCGGAAGCAGCCCAAGTGTCGCCACCAGCATCGTCATCATGATCGGACGCAGCCGCAGCACCGCGCCCTCGATCGCCGCCTCTTCAATTGAG
>CAZPZL010000029.1:0-13712 GCA_964590925.1 uncultured Granulicella sp. | reverse complement strand
TCAGGCCGAGGATGGCCGCTGGTGGTTCTTCACCCACCAGGGCCGCGGCGACTGGGAGGGCCGCGCCGCAGTGCTCCTGCCGGTGACGTGGGTCGATGGCTGGCCGGTGATCGGCAAGGTCGGCGCGGACGGCATCGGGTCAATGGTCTGGCACGGGCCGATGCCGGTGGCCGGGCAGGCCAAGACGACCATCGTCACCGACGACGACTTCACTGCGTCGACGCTCCGCCCCGAGTGGCAGTGGAACTATCAGCCGCGCGCCGGAATGTGGTCGCTCACCGAGCGTACCGGATGGCTTCGTCTGCACGCCTTTCAGCCGCTCAAGCCGGGGGATCTGAAGACGGTCGGCGATGTACTGACCCAGCGGGCCTATCGAAGCACGAGCAACCAGTTCACGGTCAAGCTGGATGCCAGCGGAATGGTCGACGGGCAGGAGGCCGGGCTCTCCCACTTCGCCAAGACCTTTGCCTCAATCGGCGTGGAGCAGGCGGGCGGCGCGCGGACGATCTCTATGAACAACAACGGCGTACGCACTGCTGGGCCGGAGCTGAAGCAGGCCGCGGTCTGGCTGCGTTCGAGCTGGGGATTCGACGGGGTGAGCCAATTCAGCTACTCGCTCGACGGCAAGAGCTTCGTCGCCCTCGGCGGGCCTTATCAACTCACCTGGGGCAGCTATCGCGGCGATCGGGTCGGGCTCTTCACCGTGAACACCAAGAGCGCAGGCTGGGCCGACTTCACCGCCGTGCGATACCAGATGATGCGCTGATCGAGGCTTTCGTCTTAATCAGCGCACCCTTTCATATGCCATAGCGATTTCTTACAGCAGTGAGCCCGACCGGCGCGGGCTTTCTACGGACGGTGGAAACGTCCGACCAGAACGGCTTTATCCAGAATGTGTCCGTTGATTGCGGCCAGAAGAGCGGCGCGAGTGGCATCTGGGCCGAGCGTCAGCTTGGTGTCGAGGGCGAAAAGTTCCCATGTGTAGTGATGGTAGGGGCCAGCCGAACCCATGCCCATGCCTAAGTATCCCGGCTTTTTTGCACGGTTCAGACCTTGAATGGAGCCGTCCGGAAGTTGCGCTACATTTGGAACGGCTTCGGGAAGCCCGGTCGCTGTTCCGGGGATATTGAAGATCAACCAGTGCAGAACCTCGTCGGTCGTTCTGGCCAGCGAGGTATCAGGATCGTGCAGAATGAGAGCAAAGCTGACCGTACCGTCGGGCACATGCGTCCAGGCGAGATCGGGTGAGACTGACTGCGCTGGGCTGGCCGCGACGGTGTACTTGTTGGGGATGATACCGCCGTCCTCGAAGGCTGTCGTCGTCAGCGTCAGACCGGGCTTGGCCGGAGGACGCGGTTTGGCCAGCGACTGCGTTTCTGCCGGAGCCGGAGCCGGCGCTTGCGCTGCGGAGACAGCTGTTGCTATCGAAAACGCCAGTGCGCCAAGAAGCAACCGCTTGGTGGAGATTCGTTTCATCATAGCCTGTGCATTCATACTTAGCCTCATTCGTTTGGTCACCATAGAGCGATCGGTCCAATGCGCTGGCTGTTGGTTGAGCTATGAATCAATAAGAAGCTCAGTTCAGAGCCATATGCGAAGAGAAATCGATCATGCAAATCAAGGTACGATTTCTGGGCTTAAATGTCCACGCCGTAGCCGCTCTAGCCAGAGACAGCTCGGCGATAAGCGTCCACTTCGACTACATGTACACCGCCGTCGATCATCAGGCAAGGTGAGCTGTCGCCGCTTCTGGTAAGCCGGTGACCGAGCTACTAGAGAAGTAGATGGGCGCGATAGTCATGATTCCGCAGGAGATTCTTCAGTGGCGAAATTCCAAAATGGGTCTATTTGGAGCAAAGCCGCGCGGCGTAACCGTCGTCACAACCGCAGCAGTGCTGGCTGTGTAGAATGAATAGCGCAGCTTAATTTGCACAAAGACCGACACAGGAGAGCACAGCACCATGACGATTACCCCCGGAAAACTCAAAGGACTCAAGTCTGTCTCCAACGCGCGCGGCGTCATAGCCGCTGCAGCGATGGATCAGCGCGGCTCGCTACAGAAGTCTCTGGCCAAGGAGCGTGGAGCCGAAGCCACCGGCCACGACCTCGAGGTCTTCAAGACGCTGGTCACAGACGTTCTCTGTCAACACGCCTCGGCCATTTTGCTCGATCCCGAGTTTGGCCTGCCCGCCAGCAAGCAGCGCCACGGCAAGGGCCTTCTGCTCGCCTACGAGAAGACCGGCTACGATGCGCAAACAGCAGGTCGCCTGCCTGACCTACTCGATGTGTGGAGCGTCCGTCGCCTGAAGGAGGCTGGTGCTGATTGCATCAAAATTCTGCTCTATTACACCCCGTTTGAGAAAGAGCCGATCAACGATCTGAAGCACGCATGGATCGAGCGCATCGGCGACGAGTGCCTTGCCCACGACATTCCTTTCTTCCTGGAGTTCGTCGGCTACGATGCAGAGGGTGGCAACGAGAAGTCGGTCGAGTACGCCAAGAAGAAGCCGTCGATCGTCGCTGGCGCGATGAAGGAGTTCAGCAAGGATCGCTACAACGTCGACGTACTGAAGGTCGAGGTTCCCATCATCACCGAGTTCATCGCCGGAACCGAAGCCAACAAGGGCGGACCGACCGCCTACACCCGAGCCGAGGCTCTACAGCACTTCCGCGACGCCGAGGCTGTCACCAGCAAGCCGTTCATCTATCTGTCGGCTGGCGTTTCGAACCCGGTCTTCATCGAGACCCTCGCGCTGGCTGGCGAGTCTGGCACCAAGTTCAACGGCGTTCTCTGTGGCCGCGCAACCTGGAAGGACGGCATCGCCATCTACGCCAAGCAGGGCGAGGCAGCCTTCCGTACATGGCTGGAGACAGTCGGCGTCGAGAACATCAACAACGTCAACAAGGCACTGGAGGCCGCAAGCCCCTGGTACGAGAAGTTCGGCGTCAAGAGCCTGGCCGAACTCGGCTAAGGCATTGGAACGTCAAGTACATTAGCACGGGCTGCGGAGAAATCCCCAGCCCGTGCTGTTTTTGGAGGGGTATGTATATGATCGCGGCATTGAGCTATCCGACTTTAGGCAGTAACGCACATGAAATTCCTCCACTGTCTGGCTTTCTGGAAGATTTTCGGAGTTAGTGCAATCCCTCCCGTGTAATTGTCATTCTGAGCGCAACGAAAAATCCCGCATTATGCTGGTGCTGAGAGGCATTTCAGTAACGAAAAAATGATCTGTCAAGCGTCCCCTTTGCCCAACCTCGAACTCTCTATAAGATGAAAATCGCTGCGATAATAGTGGAGTGAAGATTGTACCCAAGCCGCCACTTCCGCCACTTCAAGACGCGCTCGACCGCATCACTCAGACGACGCGCGCGCTGGTTCAGGCGGATCGCCTCGCCATCTCCGAGCGCGCCACAGAAGATCTCTTCACCTCCGGTATCGAAGACCGCGCGCTCGCCGCATGTGCGCCGATGCCCTCCTTCAGGCTGCCTGACGCGCTCACCGGCCAGCTCGTTTGCTCTGACGACCTGCTCGCCCTCGGCCCATTGATCGTCAAATTCTTCCGTGGTCGCTGGTGCCCTTACTGCGTCACCGAGCTGGAACGCTGGCGCGACCTGCACGACGAAGTCCGCGCGCAGGGAGCCTTCTTCGTCGCCATATCCCCGCAGACCGCGCGCCAGAACGACTTCACCCTACAGCAGCACAATCTGCCGTTCCCCATCCTCTCCGACGCCGGTTCTACACTGGCCGAACGCTTCGGCATCGCCTACAGTGTGCCCGCCGATCACCGCCGCTACTATGAAGGCATCCTGGTCAACATCCCCTTCGTCAACTCAGGCGGCACCTACGCCAACGCCAGCGAAGCGAGCTGGCGCCTGCCTCTCGCCGCGCTATTTGTCGTCAATCAAGCGGGTTCCATTGTCTTCAGCGAGGCCCACGCAGACTTCCGCGTCCGCCCCGACCCCACCGAAGCGATCTCTGCCCTCCACACCATCACCAGCCGTACCCCCCATACCTCGCTTTAAATCCGGAGAATTGTCCTGCGTTTAGCCGCAATGGAGTGACCGGTACAATGCGCTAGCCGTGACCAGTGGCTGCTCCCGACCGAACAAGTTATGCGGCTTTGCCCCGCGAATATCAGACGGATCGACCATCGCTCAAAACAGCTCCGAATACTGCTGGCGTGGCCTTCGAACATGGCAAAAATGATAAAGCCAAGTTAATAGAGTGCACAGAGCGACAGTTCACTCCATATCAGAGCAGTTTCAGTGATGTGTAATATATCAACCGGCCGCAAAATGTAGGAATTCATCCCCGTGCGCTCTGCTCAGGGTAAGAATGATAATTCACAGGGAATTCTCACTAACTCTGAAAAAGCTCCAAGACAGGTTTGAACAAGTTATCAGCATTTCCTTGGGGATAAAGTTGCACTGATCTTGCGCAACTTGTGGCGGGACTAAAGTCCCTCCCATTCAAGACGAGGAATTGTGCTGCGACGTCCTAATAGAGCGTCGGGCGGTGAACGGCACAGCTATCTTCAAGCTGGCGGACGCTGCGCTCAAAGTCCAGATCACTCCCAGTCACCCAATAGTCTGTCATCCACAAACGAGGTGCCCAGACTAGCAGACCCATAACGGCAGCGCAGAGCTCACAGATATTCCACAGAACATTTTTCATGATGGTCTACTCCTGGCAGCATCATTCGCATCGACGACGAGCGTCCTATCTGGTTTGGATGCGAGTGATGCTGTTTGCGTCTGCATGCAACAGTGGTTATTTTCATGTATCGCAAGAATTTTGTTTCGCAACCATCGTACCGGCTTCCGTTGAACGGACGTGACAGACTACACTTGCAAAATGGATGCGGTTCGTTTTGGACGGGCGCTTGGATTCGGAGCGCGACAGGCGGCGAAGACGGTTGTGACAGCGGTCGAGGCGGCCACGGCGGAGAACCCGTCGGCCAAGAGAGATAGTACGCGCGTGATGAGCGGAGCCGTAACGAACAAGCAGGTTCTGTCGCCCGAGAGGAGGCAGGTTCAAGCGCGAGATCGGACGCCGAGGTCAGCATGCAAGCCACAGAAGACACAGTCTGGTGGCGTGGGACGCGGTATGCGGAACTTTGGCGAAGCAACCTGGAGGCCGTTCGTGCGCCTTGGAGGAGTGCTTTGGATGGAGGTGACCGGGGTTTTCTTCGGCATCTTCGCCGCCTTTGCCTTGAGCGGTGTGTGGAGATTCCACGCTGCATGGCGGCTAACTGCAACCAACGCCCGCGAGCATCAGGGATTGGTGGGAAGCGTTGCGATGGCGCTCGTCTTCGGCTACTTCTGCGTGAGCAACTTTGTGCGGGCGCGACGACGCGAGCAAAGACGCTAACGATTGGCGAAGGGAGTGGCGGACTTTAGCTTGGCGAAGAAGGCCTCTGCAAAGTGCTTGGTCTGGCTGGCGATGGCGGCGATCTTCTGCGCGGGGACGCGGATCACGTTGACGACGCTGGTGACGGCTTCGACGGTCGCGGTCAGGGTTGCCGAGACCATATCGTCGACGCGGGCGACCTGACGCTGGGTGCGTTGGTTGGCGTCAGCGACGGTGGCGCCGATCTGCTCGACGGTTGCGCGCGCGGTTCGGCTGGCTTCGACCAGCGTGTCGCTGGTCTCGACGAGGTTGTCTGCGATGGCGCGCACCTTGACCGAGTTCTCGCGGATCAACAACTCTGTGGCGCGGCTGACGGAGGTGGCTGCGTCGATCAGAGGAAGTGAGCGCTGCTTCAACTCGTCTACCGTCTCGACCAGATTGGTGATCGCTTTGGATGTCTTAGAGGAAAGCACAATCAGCGCAATGGCCTGCACCAGAAGAGCCAGCGCGACCACCCCGATAAAGACAATCAGTAGCTTGGTATCGATTGCGGAAAGAACGTCTCCTCTTTGCAACCACATCGCGAACATCATCATACAGTCCCCCTCCATACAAAATCAGGCACACGCTAACGACGAGCTTCAGTCCACCTGCACTTTTCCCGCTTGTGCTTTCGTTCGCCGCCTGATCTTGAGCTCGGATGCAGTGTGTGTTCGTCTGACACACCTGTACCAGGCGTCAGACGAGCCAGATCTTATAGCCAAGAGCTTATACCGTGGCTCGGCGAAAGATGCGGGGATTCTTCGTCGAGCTATAAATGACAGTTCTTCCGGTCTACAGCCGCAGAGAGAGCTAGCTTGCTGGCTCAGTGGTATTGACGTAGGCTTCCTTGCCCGCTTCGACGGCAGCCTCAACCTTGGCTTGCTGCTCGTTGATCAAGCCTTTGCCCTTTTCGACGTACTGGGACCACTGGCTGCGGCCTTTCTCGTAGATCTCGCGACCCTTGTCGATTGATTCCTGAGCCTTTTGCTTGCTCTGCTCTACCAGCTCGGCTGCCTTTGCTTTGCCCTGCTCTACCAGTTCGGCGGCTTTCTCCTTGGCCTCGTGAGCACCCCGAATGAGGTCTTCGCGCGTTTCCTTGCCAGCCTTCGGCGCGTAGAGAACGCCGATTACGGCGCCGATGCCGAGTCCGGTAAGAAACCACCCAAATCCACTAACTCCACAGCATTCTTTTTCAGCCATTGTCTTCTCCTATTGCAACTTTGCTGGTTTGGCGTTGGCGGACTGCCTGCGCCGATACAAAAACTTTTGAGATGGAACTCAAGTGAGTTCCTCTCTCCCTTTATATTTCTATCAGCGTATTGACCTCCGCGCACACGCAAAATTCCTCGCGCAGGAAAAAATCCGCGCCGCTGAATCTCCGCGCCTCCCCCCTGCCTGTTTGGATCCTACGTTCAGAGGATAGGTTGCTTTTGCGCCAGTAGTATGATGCTTTGCAGTACCGCATTGGGTAGAAGATGTTTGTCCGGCTTTTCACAGACGCAGAAGGGAGATTCACAATCCGATGAATACAGATCGAGATGGTTTCACTATACGGCGCGCTGGCTTCTTGCCTTCGCTGGCCGCTGTTACGCTATTGTTGGCGCTGATGGCGTTGGGCTGCAAAAAACAGCCTGTCTCCACAACGCCAGACGACGCAGTGCTCAACACACAGGTGCAGAGCAAGCTGGTAACCGACCAGAACTTGACTGGGCAGACGATTCATGTCTCGGTCGCAGGCGGCGTGGTTACGTTGAGCGGCTCGGTTGCTAGCGATGCGGTGCGCACGATTGCCGACGGCGATGCAGCGCATGTCGCAGGAGTCAAGCAGGTGGTCGATAATCTGGCGGTGCAGGCTCCCGCTGTGGCGACTACGCCCGCTGCACTTCCGCCTGCGCCTGCCACATATCCAGCCGTGGCTGTCGCCAGTGCGAAACTTAAGAAGACATCGCCAGCCGTTGCTGCCGCGCCTCTGCCTGTAACATCCGCGCCTGCGCCGATTGTGCGCAATACGCCTACAGATGTTCCCGCGCCCGTGGTGGTTAAGAAGGAGCTGCCGTCTGCGCCCGCTCCTCCGGTGGTTCGATACGTTACTGTGCCAGCGGGGACGGCGATTCCGGTGACGATCACTGAGACCTTGAGTAGCGCTACGGCCAAGCTTGGCGACAAGTTCAGCGGGGTCGTAAGCAACGACGTCATGGTCGGAGGCGCGGTGGCGCTGGCGCAGGGCACGCCAGTCACAGGGCATGTGGACGAGGCGCAGGACGCAGCGCACTTCAAGGGCAGCTCGTTGCTGACTGTTTCGTTGAGCGCGATTGATCGCAAGGGAGTTCACATCGAGGTTTCGACCGATTCCTTCACCAAGAAGGGCGCTGGACGAGGCAAGAATACCGCCGAAAAAACAGGCGGTGGCGCGGTGGTGGGAGCATTGATTGGCGGCATCTTCGGCGGTGGCAAGGGCGCGGCCATCGGCGCAGCGACCGGAGGCGGCGTGGGGGCAGCCTCCAACGCAGCCAAACGTGGCGAGCAGGTAGAGATCTCGTCGGAATCAGTGGTGCGATTTAGACTACTGGACCCGATTACCGTGCGCGTGAGTGAGGGCTTGACGAGCAACAGCAGTTCGTCGCTCGAGCCTCGGTAGAAGACGGTCGAGCGGAGGAATCTTGAACCTGCTTCGAGGTTTATTGATTCGAACTTAGGTATTTTAACTCCGATTTGGGACTTGCGATGGACGGGGTGAAAGTTATGTATGCCGTTTTAGCCTTGACCATGTAACCTACCAGAGACGTTCGGCAACGGACCGAACGCGCCGCAGTAAGTACAGTGGTCTTTGCAGCACCAAATCTGCGGTTTACCGCAGGCACTTTTGTCGCATGGATTATTTCGTTTGATCTCCCGGTCTGAGACATATGGGGCTGACATATTTTTGATTATCGAGGGATTTTTACATGAAGACAGCAGCGACTCCGGCTAGCTATTTTGCCATCATACTGAACGCGCATCTGCCGTACGTCGTCAACCATGGGACTTGGCCACACGGTATGGAGTGGCTGCACGAGGCGGTCGCGGAGACCTATCTGCCGCTTCTGCGTGTGCTGGGAAATCTGGAGCGCGACGGAGTTCCGGCAAACTTCAGCATCAACCTGTCGCCGATTCTACTGGAGCAATTGGCGCACCCGCTGTTTCGCGCCGAGTTTCCCAAATATGTTGCGCGCAAGATCGTTGCTGCGCGCGAGGACGAGGCCTACTTCCTCCAGGCGGGTGACGTGGCACTGGCTGATGTGGCACGTTATTGGGGCCGCTTCTACACGGCGGCGCAGTCGGAGTTCAACAGTCTGGACGGCGAGCTTGTTCGCGGATTTCGGCACTTCAGCGACACGGGATTGATCGAGGTACTGACCACGGCCGCAACCCACGGATACATGCCACTATTGGGAACAGACGAGAGCCTGCGTGCGCAGATTCGTTGTGCCGTCGAGACGCACCGTCGACATTTTGGACGCGCTCCGCGCGGCATCTGGCTGCCGGAGTGCGGCTACCGTCCGGCGGGATTGTGGAACTACCCGGTGCTGGACGAAGGCTCGGACGAGAAGCGAGAGGCTATACAGCGCATCGGCGTCGAGCAGGCGCTGGCCGAGTCCGGGCTGGAGTTCTTCTTTGTTGATACGCATCTGGTCGAGGAACGTGAGCAGAGTCTCTATCATCCGTACTTTGTCGATGGATCGGGCACGCCCACTCGCTCTGTGACGGTCTTTCCACGCGACCCGCGCACGGGGGTGCAGGTCTGGTCCAGCGACATCGGCTACCCAGGCGACCCCAACTATCTGGACTTTCACAAAAAGCGCTTTCCCGGTGGGCATCGCTATTGGCAGGTGAGTGGGAATGCAAACGGCGTCGGCGACGGCCTTCCTTACTGGCCCGAGCAGGCCGCCGAGCGTGTACGGCATCACGCTGACCACTTCGTGCAGTTGGTGTATAAGACGCTTGAGTCCAGCTTTAACCAACGCACCCCGTCGATCCTTTGCGCGCCGTTTGACGCCGACCTCTTCGGCCACTGGTGGTTCGAGGGACCGCATTGGCTGGAGGCCGTCGCGCGAACATTGGACGCTCGCTTCCGTCAGAGACGTGGCACAGAGCAGCATGTTGACGGAATCGTCAGCGTTGCAAATGGAGATATGTCCGTCAGTGTTGGAGAGACAGTTGACGGCAATGTGGAGGCAGTCGTCAGCACGACCTGCAGCCAGTATCTGGACCGTCATCCGCGCGCGGGATCGATCGTGCTGGACGAGGGTTCGTGGGGTACGGGCGGAGACCATCAGGTGTGGCTGAACTCGGAGACCGCTTGGACCTATTCGCAGATCTATCCCGCAGAGATCACACTGCGCGAGATTGCAACTGCTGGCAAGTGGCGCAAGAGCGAGTGGGGTGGGCGCATCGTGCGCCAGATGTGTCGCGAGTTGCTTTTGCTGGAGAGCTCCGATTGGCAGTCGCTGATTACAACCGGCGCGGCGCGTGACTACGCCGAAAAGAGATTTCACACGCATCACCAGCAGTTCACCGAGTTGCAGGAGATGTGGCAGGCATACGATGCCGCCGATTCGCTTGATCTGCGGCAGACCAACCGGCTGATCGAAATTGAGAGCCGTGATGGCGTTTTCCCAGAGATCGATCCCGGACTGTGGGTCTTGGGCGCGCGTGAGGTGGGCAACGACACTATTCCTAAAGAGAGACCTCGTGGTGCTCACAAAATTGATGGGCAAGAATTAGACCCCGAACCCTCTGGTGTAGCACCTGTGTAGTCACGGCAGGGCGAGGCCCACACGGTTTTTGGTTGGTCGGGTTCGTGAGGATAGGACCTGACAGCCGCTGATCGCTGGCTCTGGATATAGCCTCAACTACCAGCAGAAGGCGGCGGACGTAGGGAAGCGATCAAGATTCGGACCGATTTCGAGGAGCAACAGCAAGGCCGTTCCCTTGGGAACGGCCTTGCTGCATTGATGCTATCCGATTACCCCCCGAAGATTGCCGGAGGGCGGAGGTTACTCGCCTTCGCGCTCGGAGCGCTTCCAGTTGATGAGATCGCCCAGCGTGGTGCTGCTGGAGGAGGAGGACGTGGACTTCTGATCCTTGCGGTTGCCCTTGTTCCCCTTCTCGTTGCTGCGTTCCTTGTAGCTCTCAACCTCGGCGCGGCTTGCTTCTTCGCCTACGGCGCGAATGCTAAGGCCAACCTTCTTCTCTTCCTGATTCATCTTGACAATCTTGAACTCGTGCTCTGAGTCCAGATCCATTGCGACCGGCTGGTTGTTCTGGTCGACCGCCTCGGAGACGTGACATAGGCCCTCGACTCCCTCGGCAATCTCAACGAACGCGCCAAACTGCGCGGTGCGCAGGACCTTGCCCTTGATGACATCGCCGACGCGGTGTTGCGCGAAGAAGGTGTCCCAAACGTCCGGCTGAAGCTGCTTGACGCCGAGCGATAGGCGGCGATTCTCCGGTTCCACGCCAAGAACGATGGCGCGAACTTTTTCGCCCTTCTTCAGCACCTCGGACGGATGCTTGATGCGCTTGGTCCAGCTCAGGTTCGAGACATGCACCAAGCCGTCGATGCCATCCTCGATCTCGATGAAGGCACCGAAGTCGGTGAGATTGCGCACGCGGCCCTCGATGATTGCTCCGATTGGATACTTGTCCTCAAGCTGTTCCCAGGGATTATCCTGTAGTTGCTTCATGCCCAGCGAGATGCGGCGGTCGGTGGGGTTGACGCTGAGAATGATGGTGTCAACTTCGTCTCCGGGCTTGACCATCTTCGATGGGTGCTTCATGCGCTTGGACCAAGTCATCTCGGAGACGTGTACAAGCCCCTCTATGCCTTGCTCCAGTTCGACAAAGGCACCGTAGTCGGTGACCGAAAGAACGCGGCCACGAACCTGCGCACCGATGGGATAACGCTCGATGGCGTCCAGCCACGGGTCAGGCGTCAACTGCTTGAAGCCGAGCGAGACGCGCTGTTTCTCCTTGTCGAATTTTAGGACCTTGACCTGAATCTCATCGCCGACGTTGACCAGGTCGCGAGGATGGGTGAGCCGGCCCCAGCTCATGTCAGTGATGTGCAGCAAGCCGTCGAGACCACCAAGGTCGACGAAGGCGCCGTAGTCGGTGAGGTTCTTGACTGTGCCGGTCAGGACGCTGTCTTCGTCGAGGGTGGCGAGCGTAACGGACTTCTTGGCGTTCTGCTCCTCTTCGAGTATCTCCTTGCGGCTGATGACGACGTTGCCACGCTTCTTGTTCAGCTTGATGACGCGAACTTCGATCTCTGTGCCGATGTATCCGTCGAGATTGCGGACGGGACGCACCTCGATCTGTGATCCGGGCAGAAAGGCCTTGATGCCTATGTCGACGGTTAACCCGCCCTTGACGCGGCTGACGACCATCCCCTTGACGGGTACCTTGTCGTTGGCGGCCTGCTCAAGTTTGTCCCAGACCTTGTGGCGCATGGCCTTTTCGTAACTGACCAGATAGCCGCCCTCGGGCTCCTCGCGCTCGACAACAACCTCAACCGCATCGCCGACGTTGAACTTCGACTTACCCTCGATGTCCACAACCTGATCGAACGGAATCAAGCCCTCGGACTTCAGTCCAATATCGACGACGACATGCTTGTCGGTGATCTTGACGACCGTTCCGGTGACGATAACCTCTTCGGCGGTGAGGTTGGCGGCAGCTGCGGTCTCGGCTGCCTGCTCTCGGTCGAAGTTGGCCAGCGCGGCGGCAAAGTCTGCGGCATCGTAATCCGGCTCGGACAGTGCTTCAGATGCCTCGGGCGCGATGATTTCTTCGCCGGATGCAGCTGCATCGCTTGCGGCGGAGAGGCTGACCGGCTCGGGTGCGGTCTCCCCGACCGCCTGCTGCAGGGTTGAGGTGGGTTCGGTTGACAGGGGAGCATTCTCCGCTGTCGCTTCGGGCGCTAGGGTTTCCAGTTCAGTGGTCAGGGTTTTACTCTCGGTTTGGTCAGGATTGGGGACGTCTACGGTCATCGATACCAGGCTCCGGGACCCAAGTTTCATTCCATTCGCGCGACAGCGTCGGTATACCACTCAGCGCCTCATCGGAATTCGAGACGTCGCATGCTACACCGAAGCATATTCGGCAGGGTGGGAATGAACCTTCTTGCAGAGGAGCCGCTGCACTTGGATCCCACACGCAGCAGCTCTAACTAAGAATATAGGGATGCATCCGCAGAGTCAATGTCTTATTTGCCCGGTTTTCGCGCACATCGCGCACTATTCTCGTTCGCGACGAAACTTTCCGCAAATGGGAACCCCGACGAAGCCCTGTGTTCCGGCTCCAAATGCTCTATACTTCGGCTCATGGATCGTCTTTGGACTCCCTGGCGTTACTCATACGTCACCCGCACGGAAGACTCGGCCCGCCGCCCTGGCATTCCCCCGGAGCTCGACGCTTGGCCCGGATTTTCCCATGAATCAGTGGCTGCAAACTCTGAACAATCCAGTGACAAAACCGCCGACAGGTCCGGCGACTGTGTCTTCTGCAACCTGATCGCTGCGGTCGATTACGCGATTGCAAGCGGCATGGCAACAGATGAGGCCGAGCGCGCTGCCCATCTGGTCGTGCGCAGTGCCACCTGCTATATCTGCCTGAACGCCTTCCCCTACTCGACTGGACACCTTCTGCTCGTTCCGTATCGCCATCTGGATTCGTTGGCAGCAATGGCCGCTGCCGACGCCGCAGAGATGATGGCGCTGGCCCAGCGCGTCGAGCGGGTGCTGCGCACAGTCTACAACCCCGGCGGTCTCAACTTCGGCCTCAATCTAGGCGAGGCGGGCGGCGCTGGAATCGCCAGCCATATCCACATGCACGCTCTGCCACGTTGGATTGGCGACACCAACTTCATGACCGTCACCGGGGATACCCGCGTGTTGCCGGAGAAGCTTGACACGACATGGGAGCGCATTCGTCAGGCTTGGCAGGACTTGGGAGCCTAGATACACCCAGTTTCCACCTGATTCGCGCAAGTTATCCACACCCTGTGGATAACTCCGGCGTTCTGTCTGGGGAAAAAACAGCCAAATGTGCCACTTTAGTTGCTTTATTGTCACAAAGTAATGTGGTGGTTCCATTTTGGGATTCATCTTTTGGACCGCTGGCTCCGATATAAAACCAATAGATTCAATATGTGATAATTCACCGACGCGCTTTTCCAGCGGCAACGAAAGCATTGATTCCCCTAAAAGTAACCATTGGTAACCATGTTCTCGAAAAATTAATCAAAATTAAGGTTACTTCTGACCCGCGATGAGCC
>CAZPZL010000028.1:0-14418 GCA_964590925.1 uncultured Granulicella sp. | reverse complement strand
CCGCGGCAGCACCGTGGAGCTGGGGCAGAACAACACCGACGTTGCAGTGCCGTTTCTGGTTTCGAGCAAGGGCTACGGCGTTCTTTGGAACACGGCGGCGTTTACCTATGTCGACAATCGCTTTCCACTGGAGCTTAACTTCGACTCGATGGCAGGCGATGGTGTGGACTACTTCGTCGTCTACGGGCCAGAGATGGACGACGTGATCCACCAGTATCGCAACCTGACGGGACATGCCCCGATGCTGCCGCGTTGGAGCTATGGCTTCATCCAGTCAAAGGATCGCTACAAGTCGCTGGACGAGATTCAGACCATCGCCGACCGCTATCGCAGCGAGAAGATTCCGCTCGACGCCATTGTGCAGGACTGGTTCTGGTGGAAGACTGAGGGCGATCCCGTCTTCAACGAGAACTACCACGATGTGGCGAGCGATTTGAAGAAGGTCCACGCCGATCACGTTCACACCATGATTTCGACCTGGGGGCTTCTCGATCCGGGCTCTGAGACGTACAAGAAGATGGACGCGGCAGGTCTATTGATTCCCAACGCGCACGTCTACGATGCATCGAATCCACAGGCGCGTGATCTGTACTGGCAGAGCTTACTTAAACCGCTGTTTGCCGAGGGATGGGACTCATTCTGGCTGGATAGCGCCGAACCGGAGGAGTTCTTTCCGCACGGCGGCGACGCGATTCTGCGCGACAAGCGCATGGCCATTGGCAACGGAGCGATGTATACCAACGTCTTTCCCCTCCTGCACAACGAGGGCGTGCAGCAACACTGGCGCGCGGCAAATGACGACAAGCGCGTCTTCCTGTTGACGCGCTCGGCCTTTCTTGGACAGCAGCGCGTGGGCGCAACGGTTTGGTCGGGCGATGTGTATAGCAGCTTTTGGGCACTGAAGCGGCAGGTGGCGGCGGGGCTGAACTTCGCGCTATCGGGAATGCCGTACTGGACGACCGACGCAGGTGGCTATCATCTTGCCTATGGCAACGAGTTTGAGGATCCGGCCTATCAGGAGCTTTACGAGCGCTGGTTCCAGTTTGCGGTCTTTTGCCCGGTCTTCCGTACCCACGGTCATAGGCCGAACAACGAACTGTGGAGCTACGCGAAGATCGAGCCCTCGCTCATTGAGTACGACCGGCTGCGCTACCGCATGATGCCGTACATCTACTCTTTGGCGTGGAAGGTCACCGTCAGCGATTCGACGATCCAGCGGCCGTTGGTGATGGACTTCCGCGCTGACACAGAGACGTGGAATATCGGTGACCAGTTTATGTTTGGACCAGCACTGCTGGTCAGCCCCGTGCTTGAAGCGGGTGCGACGGATCGACGTGTCTACCTGCCGAAGGGCACGCAGTGGGTCGACTTCTGGACAGGCAGGACGACTACCGGCGGCGTCTATGTGCAAGCCGCCGCGCCGCTGGAGCGAATTCCGCTGTATGTACGTGCGGGATCTATTCTGCCGCTGGGACCAGACGAGCAGTACGCAGGCGAGAAGGTGAATGGGCCGATTGAACTTCGGGTGTATCGTGGCGCGAACGGCAGCTTCAATCTCTATCAGGACGAGGGCGACGGGTACAACTACGAGCAGGGCAAGCACGCGGTGATTCCCATTGCGTGGTCCGAGGCGACCCGGACGCTGACTCTCGGCGCACGCAGCGGAAGCTATGCCGGAATGCCGGAGGCGCTGACCTTCCATCTTGTGTGGGTCGGTGCGGGGCACGGCGTCGGCGGCGCGGAGTCGCAGACCGACAAGACAATCGAGTACAAGGGCGTGGCGGTGAGCGTGAAGGCCGAGTGAATGACAACCGAATGGTTGCGGCGAAGTCTAACAACCACAGGAATTTGACGAGACGCTGGAACAAATCTGCGGTGGCATGCGTAAGATTCACTACGAGGTGAATGGAATGATTGGGAAGATTCTAGTGGTTGGGTTGGCGTGTGCGGGGATGGCGATGGGGCAGGCTCCAGTTGCGGCGAGCGAACCGGCGGCGGCTGCAACAATGACTTCGCCTGTCACGCCATCCAAGGCGTACAGCTTCGATGTGGTTTCGATCCGGCAAAATGTATCGCCGATGCAGATGCAGCGGGGGGGGATGCCGCAGTTCGGTCCTACGCCGGATGGCTATCGCATGACGAATATGTCTATAGGCATGGTGATTCTGACAGCGTACGTTCCGCAGACGCCAGGCTCTGCGTTTTACTCGCACGACCAAGTGAAGGGCGATCCTGAGTGGTTTGACCGAGAGCGGTATGACATCGATGCGCGCATCAGCGACGAGGACCGCGCCGATTGGCAGAAGCCGGAGATGCAGAAGGCAATGTTGCAGGCGATGCTTCAGGCGATGCTGGTCGAGCGATGCAAGCTGGCCGTGCATCGCGAGGTGAAGGAGACTTCAATCTCCGCGCTGGTGGTGGCGAAGAGCGGAATCAAGTTCAAGGAGACGGACCCGACGGCAGAGCATCCCGATGGAATGAAGCTGCCGTGGGGAGGTGTGCTGGTCCCTAATCAAACCAAGGATGGGATGGGCATGAGCATGTATGGAACGTCGATGGCATCGCTTGCGTCGCTGTTGTCGACGATGGGCGGCAATATGGGAGCCGGACGCACGATCGTCGATAAAACTGGATTGACCGGACGATACGACGTTACCTTCAAGTTTCAGGGAGGGGAAGGTCCTGGGCAGAATCAGATGGCGGGAGCGGCATCTGACCCGGGAGGCGGAATCTATGCGATGCTGGGCGATCTTGGGCTGAAGTTGGAGTCAACAAAGGCGCCGATGGAGACGTTGGTGATCGACCATATCGAGCGGCCTTCGGGGAATTAGAGCGGTCAGAAGGACAATCCTTCGTGGGTCTACAGCAATTAGTGAGGTGCTCTAAAAATAACGATTGCGCGAAACGGTTGCAAGCTACACAATAGACTGCGCGCAAAGCCTTAGCGAGGAGCGATATGGATGCACTCACGCTGCACCGGATTCACTTTGCCTTCACCGTCACCTACCACTACCTGTTTCCCCAGCTAACGATGGGGCTGGCGTTGTTGATTGTGGTGATTAAATCGCTAGCGATCAAGACTGGCGAGGAGAAGTACGACGTTGCCGCGCGCTTCTGGGCGAAGATCTTTGCGGTGAACTTTCTACTGGGCGTGGTCACTGGCATTCCAATGGAGTTTCAATTTGGGACCAACTGGTCGGAATTCTCGCGCCGCACCGGTGGAGTGATTGGTATGCCGCTGGCGATGGAAGGGATGTTTTCCTTCTTTCTGGAGTCGGCGTTTCTGGGGCTGTTTCTCTTCGGCGAGAGGCGGCTCTCGCGCTGGATGCACTGGTGGTCTGCGTTCTTCGTCTTCTTCGGCTCGTGGATCTCGGGCTTCTTCATCATCATCACGGACGCGTGGATGCAGCATCCGGTAGCCTATCGCCTGCTGCCCGACGGAACCTTTGAGGTTTCGAGCTTCTGGGGCCTGATGCTGAATCCCTGGGCCTGGCTACAGTATGCGCATAATATGTGCGGCTCGGTGGTAACAGCGTCGTTCGTGATGGCGTCGGTTGGTGCGCTGTACCTGCTGCTGGGGCGCGACGAGGTCTATGGGCGGATGTTCGTCAAGCTAGGCGTCGTCGCTGGCGTCCTCTCCTGCGTCCTGATGATCTTTCCCACGGGCGATCTGCACGGCAAGTACGTGGCGCGCCATCAGCCCGCTGCCATCGCGGGCATGGAGGGTCTCTTTAACACAGAGAAGGGCGCGCCGCTGGTTCTGCTGGGTCAGCCCGATGTCGAGGCGCAGAAGATTGACAATCCCATCGTCGTCAACAATGTTCTTAGTTTTCTGATCTACGGAACCACTACCGCCGAAGTGCAGGGACTCAACCAGATTCCGCGTGACCAGTGGCCCACCGCGCTGCCGCTGCTCTACTATAGCTATCACATCATGGCGGGGCTAGGGACATACTTCGTGCTGCTGATGGTTGTTGCGGCGTTTCTGCTGTGGCGAGGCAAGCTTTTTACCGCGCGCTGGCTGCTGTGGCCGATTCTTCTCAGCTTTCCGCTGCCTTATATCGCCAACACGGCGGGCTGGATGACGGCTGAGATTGGTCGGCAGCCGTGGCTGGTCTACGGACTAGTGCGCACGGCCTCGGGCTACTCGGTGCATGTCGGCGCAGGTTCGAGCTTGTTCACGCTGCTCGGATTCCTTGGCATGTACGCGGTGCTGTCGATCCTGTGGATTGTGCTGGTATACAACTTCATCACGGATGGACCGGTCGCCGCCTCTGTCGGTGAGACGGCAAGCGCTAATACGGTTGCGTAGCGAGGCTGGAATAAGCGAAGCATAAGTAGGAGAGATTCGATGGGCACACTTTGGTTCTGGATTGTAGCTCTCATGCTGGTCGCCTACGTCGTGATGGACGGCTTCGACATTGGCGTGGGTATCGTCTACCTGTTGGTCGCGCGCACCGAGCAGGAGCGGCAGCAAGCCATGCGCGCCATCGGACCCTTCTGGGACGGCAACGAGGTGTGGCTGCTGGCGGCGGGTGGAACGCTCTTCTTCGCCTTCCCGTTGCTCTACGCCTCGTCGTTCAGCGGCTTCTATCTGCCGTTGATGATCGTGTTGTGGTTGCTGATCTTGCGCGGCGTCAGCATCGAGCTGCGCAGCCACTCTGTCGAACCGTTGTGGCGCAGCTTCTTTGACGCGCTTTTCACCTTCTCTAGCGTACTGCTGACCATTTTCTACGGAGCGGCGCTGGCCAATGTCGTACGCGGCGTTCCGCTGGGTGCAGACAACTACTTCTTCCTGCCGCTGTGGACGAACTGGCACACAGGAGCGGACCCGGGCATTCTCGACTGGTACACCGTGATGGGCGGTGTGCTGGCGCTGGTCGCACTGGCGGTTCACGGAGCGCTCTATCTGGCTCTGAAGACCGAGGGCGATCTGGAGAATCGCGCGCGCGGATTCGCGTTGAAACTGTGGCCCGTGCTGCTGGCGTTGACTATCGCCGGACTGCCGCTGACGGTGCTGGCGCGGCCTCACTCGCTGGACAACTACGCACATCACACGATTCTGTACCTGATTCCCTGTACGGTTTTGTTTTGTCTTGTAGCGATGCTGGTTGGCATCGGCGGACGCTCGTCGCTGATGGCGTTTCTCGGCTCTGCGGGGTATCTTGCCATGATGATGGCTGGAGCGGTCATTGGGCTTTACCCGGTGCTGCTTCCCTCTGTTGGCACAGAGGGCCACGACATTACCATTGCCACGGCACTGGCTGGCTCGCATACGTTGCACGTCGGCCTGGTCTGGTGGACGCTGGGAATTCTTCTGGCTCTGATGTACTTTGTCATCATCCACTGGCTCTTCCGGGGCAAGGTAGCGCGCGAGGCCGACGGCTACGGTCACTGATCGTCTGATTTCCGCCATTGGCATAGACGGATATTGCCGCGTCTTTATTGTGGAGGAGGATACTCTTCTGCGAATCTATTTGCGTTGTCCACAGCGAAAATTCACGCAATGAGGTATACAAGTCAACTCCTATGCGCGTAAATTGTCTGTGACGTACGGCACAGACAACCATATTCTCGTGGCTCGATTTCTATATCGACATCAAGAATGTCACGAGACGCAGCTTATAGGTCAGGATGACGCAAACGGTAGCTGGAGGCTGGAATGAACGGAGCTGACTCGGTCGGTTTACTCCTGTTTTTATAGGGGAAAAGTGATCGCGAGTTCTGCCATTCCCCCGGTTGTCGCCCCACAGAATCCTGCCACACGGAGGAGTAACGATGAAGCAAGGCGTGCTAGACCCACCGGTTGCAAAAAAAGTGGTTGAATCGACTTCAGCCTCAACCAAGTACACATACTTCTTCGGCGGCGGCAAGGCCGAAGGCAACGGACGCATGAAGGACGATCTAGGGGGCAAGGGTGCCGGCCTGGCGGAGATGACAAACGCTGGTCTGCCGGTACCTCCGGGATTTACGATTCAGACCGAGGCATGTCGCGAGTATATGCGCGGCAAGTTGAGCCCAAAGATCGACATCGAGATGTTGGAGTCGCTGCATCGGCTGGAGAAGTTACAGGGGCAGGTTCTAGGTGCGCCCGACAATCCGCTGCTGGTCTCGGTGCGCTCCGGCGCGAAGTTCTCCATGCCGGGAATGATGGACACGATTCTGAATCTGGGGCTAAATGATCGTTCGGTCGAGGGACTGTCGCAGCGCAGCGGCGACCCGCGATTTGCCTACGACTCCTATCGTCGGCTGATCCAGATGTTTGGCGGCGTAGTGCTGAACATCAGCAAGAAGAAATTCGAGCACATCTTCGACACAGTCAAAGAGCGCGAGGGTGCCAAGCTGGACTACGAATTGAGCGCCAAGGCTCTGCGCGACATCATTGTTGACTACAAAAAGCTGATCCGCAAGGAGACGGGCAAGGACTTCCCGCAGGATCCGCTGGAGCAACTGGTGCAGACGCGCGATGCCGTCTTCCGTAGTTGGAACGGCGACCGCGCCAAGACCTATCGCCGCATCAACCGCATTGATGACTGGCTGGGTACAGCCGTCAACGTGCAGTGCATGGTCTTCGGCAATATGGGCGACAGCTCGGGCACAGGCGTCGGATTCACGCGCAATCCGGCCACCGGCGAACACGCATTCTTCGGCGAGTACCTGATGAATGCACAGGGCGAGGACGTCGTCAGCGGCATTCGCACGCCGATGCCGATCAGCGAGCTTGAGCGCACCATGCCCAAGGTTTACGAACAGCTTCGTACATGCACCTGGCGCATGGAAAAGCACTATCGCGACATGCAGGACTTTGAGTTCACCATTCAGGATGGCAAGCTCTATATGCTGCAGACGCGCAACGGCAAACGCACGGGATTGGCCGCGGTTCGCGTCGCCATCGATATGGTGCGCGAAGGACTCATCACCAAGGAAGAGGCGGTGATGCGCGTCGAACCGGATCAGCTGTACGACTTTCTGGTGCCGCGTCTGGTGGAGAAGGGCGAGGTTGTCGAGGTGTTGGCCACCGGACTGCCTGCATCGCCCGGAGCCGCCGTCGGACAGATCGTCTTCAGTGCGGAGGAGGCTGTGAAGGCGCGCAATACGGGCGCGTACAAGGACATCATTTTGGTGCGCGGAGAGACGACGCCGGAAGACATCGCAGGTATGGAGGTCGCCAGCGGAATCCTTACCTCGCGTGGCGGCATGACATCGCACGCCGCCGTCGTGACGCGCGGAATGGGCAAGTGCTGCGTTGCCGGAGCGGGCGACTGCGTGGTCGATGAGGCGCACAAGGAGCTGCGCGTCAAGGGCCATACCTATCGTCAGGGAGACTGGATCTCGCTGGATGGGACGACGGGACGTGTCATTGCTGGCCAGTTGAAGACGCTGCCCGTGCAGCCCAACGATCCCGACCTGATTACCTTCATGAGCTGGGCCGATCCGGTTCGCAAGCTGAAGATTCGCGCCAATGCGGACGTCCCGCGCGATGCCAAGCAGGCGCGGTTGTTCGGCGCAGAGGGCATTGGCCTCTGCCGCACCGAGCACATGTTCTTCGCCGAAGGGCGCATCGAACATATGCGCGCCATGATTCTCTCCGACAACGAGAAGGACCGACGCGAGGCGCTGAAGAAGCTGCTTCCCATGCAGCGCGCCGACTTTGTCGGCCTCTTCAAGGCGATGGGAGATCTTCCCGTCACGATCCGCCTGCTGGATCCGCCGCTGCACGAGTTCCTACCCCAGCGCGAAGACTTGTTGGTCGAGATCTCGCATCTGGAAGACACCAAGCCTCGCTCGCCCAAGCTCAAGGAGCTCCGTCCGCTGCTAGCGCGGGTTCAGGAGTTGCACGAGACCAACCCAATGCTTGGGTTGCGCGGATGCAGGCTCGGTATCGCCTTCCCGGAGATCACCGAGATGCAGGCGCGCGCCATCTTCGAGGCAGCGGTTAGTGTCAAGAGCAAGGGCGCCGATCCGCACTTGGAGATCATGGTTCCGCTGATCGGATCTCTGGAAGAGATGCGCAATCAGGCCACCATCGTTCGCCGCATCGCCGAGCAGGTCTTCAAGGAGAAGCACACCACGGTTGACTACAAGGTGGGCACAATGATCGAGCTGCCGCGCGCCGCGTTGACCGCCAACAAAATCGCCGAAGAGGCTGAGTTCTTCAGCTTCGGGACCAACGATCTGACCCAGACGACGTTCGGCATCTCGCGCGACGACATCAACAAGTTCCTGCCTGCTTACATGAAGAATAGTATCTACAAGCAGGATCCGTTCGCGACGCTCGATCAGGCGGGCGTGGGACAGTTGATTGAGATCGCTACCGACAAGGGACGAGCCACGCGGCCCGATCTGAAGGTAGGCATCTGCGGAGAGCATGGCGGCGATCCGGAGTCGGTTAAGTTCTGCCACCGGATTGGGTTGAACTACGTCTCCTGCTCACCCTTCCGACTGCTGACGGCGCGTCTGGCAGCGGCACAGGCTGCTCTCGAAGAGCAGCAGTCGGGCCGCGAACTTAACGATCTGCTGCGTTCCACGCAGTACGGCACAACTTAACCCATAACCGCAGTGGGACTCTCCCCCTGTGCTAGATCGTGCGAAAGAACAAGCCGCCGTCGACAATAGAGTCGGCGGCGGCTTTCTGTTGCCATGAAAGCTGAAGAAGTCAGAAATCTGTGATGTATCGGACGGACTTTCAGCACTATATCTGTACAGGATGCAACCCTAGAGCATTTTCCCTGTTCCCGAGGATCTGGAACAAGCACAGAATGTGGTTCTTCTTGAGGAAAAGCCACGCGAGCCTCTCTGGTTTACTTCTACACCAGCAGGGAAAATGCTCTAGTCCTGCGGCCTGGGCTGGTATGGAGCGGGTCTTTGGTACTTGACTCATACTGTTGGCCCTTGGTCCATAGCGCGAATTAGCCATCGCAGATTATCGCGGCTGTAGTTGCGGCTCTGCCGCTGACTGGGGCGGATGCAGCAGTCGCATGGTCTTGGGTGCGGAGCGTAGGCCGAGGACTTGAAAGTCCTTCAGCTTATTTTTCAGGACGTATATGAGCCAGTTATTGCCATCCGGGTCTGTGGGCAACATGTAGAAGCCGGAGTTGACGACGAAGCCGCTGTTGTTGCGAATCAGTCCCTCGATCACCTCGCCGTCAGTGAAGGTGGCGCGCACCCAGAGGCATTCCTGCGCAGGCAGGTGATCGTGGAAGCGCAGGTCGTCGTGCCACTTTCCTTCGAAGCTCTTGACGAAGAAAACAGCCTTGACGCCTGCGAGCGAGACCTTCTGGTCGGCGGTCGCGCCCAGAGGACGCAGAATCGTGGAGGTAACCTCGACACCAACCTCGTCTTCGCGTGGCCAGTGTTCTCTGTGCGCATAGCCTTTCACGGTGCGCCCGCCAAACTGCAGCGCCACCATTATAGGCTGTGCACTGGATCCGCCTTCGGTTGGATTGATCGCATCGCTCGGGTCTGGAGTCATATGGCCTATGTGCACGACGGTTGGATGCATGGAGGTTGGATTCATCGCATAAGATTTACTCGCGATGGCGGGTTTAGGTCGTACTGCTTGATCTTGTAGAGCAGGGCCTTATAGCTGATCTGCAGGTCATTGGCAGCGGCCTTGCGATTCCATCCGGTCTCCTGTAGCACGCCTGCGATGACGCTGGATTCAGCCTCGCCCTTTACACCGCGCACCAGCTTTTTCAAGCCTCCGGCCTCGACGTGGTTTTGTGCCGATGCTGGCGATGTGCTGTCGCCACCACCCTCGACAAGCTCCGAGATAACGGCCCGTTCGTCTTGCAGAATAAGGTAGCGATTTACGATGTTCTCCAACTCGCGCAGGTTTCCCGGCCAATGATAGCGGGCCAGCGCGTTGAGCAGCGTGGGTGAGAGCGGCAGCGGATCGAGGCTGTATTTCTCGGCCCCCTTGCGCATGAAGTAGGTGGCCATGACGGGGATCTCGTCCAGACGATCACGCAGTGGAGGCAACGCCAACGTCAGGCCGTTGAGCCGGTAGTAGAGGTCTTCGCGGAATGTCTTCTGCGCCATCGCCTGCTTCATGTTGATGTTGGTTGCGGCGATGATGCGCACGTCGACGCGGGTTGGTCCGCGGCTGCCGAGGCGTGAGAAGGTTCCATCCTGAAGGACGTGCAGCAACTTGGCCTGTAGCTGCGCAGGCATCTCGCCGATCTCGTCTAGG
Organism: uncultured Granulicella sp.; assembly: GCA_964590925.1. Lineage (GTDB taxonomy): Bacteria > Acidobacteriota > Terriglobia > Terriglobales > Acidobacteriaceae > Edaphobacter. The sequence goes on along the minus strand of CAZPZL010000028.1, from coordinate 4,226 downwards.
AAGATGGTTCCTCCGTCGCAGATCTCGAACTTGCCGGGCTTGCTCTTGGTGGCTCCGGTGAAGGCTCCCTGCTCGTAGCCGAAGAGCTCGCTCTCCAGCAGATCTGCGGGCATGGCTGCGCAGTTGACCTTGAGGAACATCTTGCCCGCGCGGCGCGACATCTGGTGAGTGTAGAGGGCGATGATCTCCTTGCCGGTGCCGCTTTCGCCGAGGATGAGCACGGGAATGTCGGAACGTGCGACCCGCTGCGCCTGCGCCTCGATCTGGCGCATCCGCTGGCTGGAGCGGACAAAGCTGTGGCCACCGGAGAGCGGAATCTCCCGGCACACGTCGGTTGTCGTGCAAGTTGTCGTGCAAGTTGTCGTGCAGACTGCGGTGCAGGTTGCCGCGTCGGACGCGGCCAGATGTCTGGCGATGGAGATTGCAAGTTCGTCGTCGATGAAGGGCTTCAGAACCACGGCACTGGCACCAAGGCGGGCAAATGCTTCGTAGTCATCCATCTCGGCGGTGGTGGCAAGAATGAGGACAGGTACATCTGGCCGCATCTTGCGCAAGCTGGTAAACAGCGCGAGCGAGCGAGCGATGCCATCCCAGGCCAGCAGCACCAGACCGGGCTGCGCAGCCGACTCCAGATCGCGCAGAAAGGCCGTCGCGTCGCTAAACAAACGCAGATCATAGTTTGACGAGAAGGAGCGTTTCACATAGTCGAGAACACCTAGATTCGACTCAAAGACAAACAGGCACGGCAAGACGGATTGCACCTTGCTTTCAGTGGATGCAGCACTCGCTCTCAATCCAGCCAGTGCTTGCCGATCCGGGTATGCCTGCCGATCATGGGACAAGGAATTCGTCTGACGTTCCGTTGACGAGGAAGTATTTAAGGCCATCATTGGACTCCATTGCATCGATGCCGATCCTGTCGGCATCTGATATTGATCTGCTTGATGACTTGAACTGTTGCAACGCGTGCAATAAATCGTTGCATCTTGCGGAGTCTGTCCATCGTCGGCGCTTAGGTGCTTGCCAACTCTCAGGACGTTGCCCCGAGACTCCCACTCAATGCAGTGAAGCGCGATCTGGGAAATATTCGATTCGCGCTGAAATCTGGCCCGGGATATAACCGTAATAGTGGTAATAAAGTTCCTACTATTGTGCAGAATGTCTACATGAATTGATGCGACGAATGGCGTCGAATCTTCATTAAAAGTTTTTTACGTGAGCACTCTGGTGTAGAAGCGGTCGATCGCATGTCGCTGGCACTTTGGCGGCTAACGTGCAGTAATATTGCACAAGTGGGCACACAGAACCAATGCGTATCGACAGAATCGCTGGGACAGGAGCGACGACTGGATGGATCTACGACAAAAGCGATGACACCAGCACAGGCATTAGAGCAGGGAACTCGGTTCGACCTCCCACCGGTGGACGTTATCTTCGGCATAACCGAGGAGATGCAGGCGATTCGTCAAAAGCTGGAGCGAGTGGCCAAGACGGACGTTGCCGTCCTGATACAGGGTGAGAGTGGGACGGGAAAGGAGGTCTGCGCCAGCCTGATCCACCGCTCATCGCAGCGGATGACTGGCGAGATGGTTAAGGTGAGCTGTCCGGCCATTCCGCAGGGACTTATTGAGACCGAACTGTTCGGTTACGAGAGGGGCGCGTTTACCGGTGCGCACACGACCAAACGAGGACGTCTGGAGCAGGCCAACGGTGGGACGTTGCTGCTCGACGAGGTGGGCAGCCTCGACGTAGGGGTGCAGTCTAAGTTGCTGCAAGTATTGCAGGACGGCTCGTACCAGCGGGTCGGCGGGCACGAGACGCGCTCGATTCGCACTCGGGTCATCTCGGTGGCTAACCGTGACTTGCGCGAACAGGTTGCCGATGGCAGCTTCCGTCTGGACTTTCTCTACCGCATCAACGCTGTCACAATCCAGATGCCTCCGCTACGTCGGCGTGTCGAAGACCTGCCGCAGATAGTGGACTACCTGATGAAGCATCACGCGCGTCTGTTTGACACCCATCCCGCTCCGCTCTCTCGCCAGACGATACGCTTGATGCAGAAGCACGATTGGCCGGGTAACATTCGCCAGCTCGACAATCTGATTCGCAGCTATGTGCTGATCGGCAGCGAAGAGATGCTGGTCTCCGAGTTGCTGGAAGACGCGCCGCTCGCCTCGCACGCTCCCTCAGATATTGACCTGAGCCAGCCGATTTCGCTGAAGCGAGTCACCAAACAGGCTACGCACGAACTGGAGCGACAGATCATCCTCAAAGTACTGAGGGCCAATAACTGGAACCGCATGAAGACGTCCAAGTGGCTGAAGATCAGCTACCGCTCGCTACTGTACAAGCTGAACGAGGTGGAGGCTGAGAGCTTGAACGGCTCGTCCATGCGAGCACGGGCGCAGACCAGAAGCGCGCTATCGATGACCAACTCGCCGGAGTCGTCCGGACTAGTGCAATAGGTGCTATCGAAAAGTTATGCTTGCAATCGGTGGTGGTAACGCGAAATCTGCGTTTGCTGCGAGCCGAATGCTCCGTTACCATCCGCTGCACGCGCGGTTTGCTGACGTAGATGTCCTGTGCGAGCAACTGCTGCCAGGGGCAAGGTGAGTGTAGCGGTCAACACCAATGTCCGATAGCTCGAACCAGACTGTCGAATCGGGTCGTCTGACCGAGGCAATGGCGGGCATCATTCTCCATTATATGGCTTTAAGCGTCGGCGCGACCGTGCAGCCATGCGACGTTCACATGCAGGCGCAGGAGGGTGTAGCTCAGCATCTCGTGAAAGTAGCGCAGCAGGAGGTCGTAGTCGTCGATGTGGCCCAAGGCTGCACGCGGTGAGGTGTAGACCGTCAGCCCCGCGTACTGGCAGAGCTGGCGGATGCGGAACAGATGTGTACCGTCGCTGACGACTACGATGTTGTGCAGGTTGTGCTGACGCGCGATATCGGCCAACCTCGCAACCTGTTGCTCGGTATCGACTGACTCGGTCTCGGCGACGATGCGGTCGTAGGGCACGCCGTTGGCCAGCAGGTAATCGCGCCCCACGCCGCCCTCGGTGAGGCCTTTGTCGCGATTTCCACCGCCGCCCAAGGTGACAATCAGCGGAGCTATCTGCATCCGATAGAGCTCGACGGCATGGTCCAGTCGCGCGTGCAGCACCGGCGAGGGACGCCCTCCGTACTCGGCTGCACCAAAGACCGCAATGGCGTCGGCTGGTCGAGCCTCATCCCGGCCAGCCACCGCATTGATCTGCACGGTGAGCCACCCGAACCATCCTAGCGCGCTTAGCACAGCGGCTCCCAGCAGGCAGTGCAGCAGCTTTTTCCCCAGCGAGAGGCGCCCTGACGCGCGCCGCCGCGCCAGACGAATGCGATTGCGATGTTGTTTCGCGCTGTAGCGACGCCGTGCCGAGTTGGAGGCAGTGAAGCTCATGGAGGAGTAGATGAACAACTGTGCGCAAGCAATTCCAACCGCCGCTGCATGGAACGACTCTACTTGGATCAAACTAGTCTGCAAGCGGATAGTGCATCTTCAGTGATAGGGTAACGTGTCTGGCTGCGAGCAAAATGCGGAGATTCTATCCCATTCGCTACGCTCCGGCCGGAATAACAATTCTTTGATGGAATACAACAACAATGAAATGACTATAAGTACCGCACATACATGCGCCATCTTCAGTATGACTCTTTGTGCGGCTCGAATCCAGTATGCGCACGACATGGCATACGGTAGATTGACTGAGTGGCTTCGCGACGGTCAGCTCGTCTACACCGGAGCCGCAGAGGGACGTATGTTATAAACTGGTGCAACTGCAATGGTAGTCCGGAGTCGCCCATGCTCCAGAACCTCGTCAGGAGAAGATGCCCCGGAGAAGATGGAGAAGATATTGACGGCTGAGATCCTCTGTATTAACCCCGACGAGCCGGAACCAGATCGAATTGCGCGAGTCATTCGCTCGCTGACCACTGGACAGGTTGTGGCGCTGCCCACAGACACCTTCTACGGTCTGGCGGTTGATCCGATCAACCTCAGCGCGGTAGACCGCATCTACGAGATCAAGACGCGCGCGCGGCACAAACCGCTCTCTCTTCTCATCGGCGAGACGACGCAGGCCTACGGACTGGCGCGCGAGCTTGACTCCGCGTTCGACCGTCTGGCCGAACGCTTCTGGCCCGGGCCGCTGACCATCATCGTCAAGGCAGGATCACGGCTTCCGTTGC
>CAZPZL010000027.1:0-14588 GCA_964590925.1 uncultured Granulicella sp. | reverse complement strand
GCGACGGCAAGGATGGCGGCCAAGAGCAGAAGATGAGGCCAAAGAGAGAGAAGCTGATCGGCGCGGTCGGAGGGGTCGTCGCTGAGGGCGAAACCGACAATAATCCAGAAAAATGGAGCGGCGAGAAGAAGGAATGCGGCGATTGAGCATAGACGGAATAATCGAGGTTGGCTCTCACCCTTCCCATAAAGAGCGCGGAATGGATGGGGCACCCACTTGTCGCAGCGGAGCAAAGCAAAGGCGGCTAGAGAGGCGGGCAGCGTCCATAGAAGCGAGGGTTGATGGTAGATGTACAACAGGACGCCAGGGCCGATCAGACGTCGCTGCGCTGCGAAGGTGATGGTCCAGAAGAAGTAGTTATGCAGACCGGCGGTGGCATGGATCAGCAGCAGAGCGGCGGCGAGCGTGGCGCTTGCTCCTGCGACGAAACCAACTTGTGGGGCGACGCTGACGCGTTGGCGGAGGCGAACAATGACGACAAGCGCTACGGAGGCGAGCGTGACCAGCAGGAAGGGCAGGCCGATGTTCTGCTTGAAGAAGAGGGGCAGGACGCAGAGAGTGCCAGCCAGTACGTTACGGGAAATGGACTCGTTGGCGCGCTGTAGTTGGTAGAGCGCAAGCAGGACGACGAGGATGCAGTCGCTGTCGTATACCGGATGCGGATAGATACTGTAGATGCCTAGGACTGTGAGAGGCGCGGCAAGCAGCAATGCGACCAGGGATGCACACTCGGCCAGTGGGGTAAGTTGACGAAGGAGGATGCGCCAGAGGAGCACTGCCGCCAAACCCGCTTCAATTGCGGCACAGAGAATGTGCGGAAAGTAGACGCGGCCGAAGAGCTTGATAATGGCTGCGTGGAGGAGAAAGGTGAGCGGTGCGTGGGAGAAGGGAAAGTCGCGGTAGGGGATCTGGCCGAGCGCGATGCGGTAGCTGCTGTCGAGTAGATAGGACAAGTCCCAGAGGACGGCGACGTGAGAGTTCTGCCAGAGGGTGAAGGCAGCGGCGGAAAAAAAGAGCGCGGCGGCGATGAACCATTGCGGCAGAGTGTATCTAGCGTCGGAGAGTTTGCGGAAGACTGTGACCGGGTTCTCTCCGCGAACGACAGACTTGTTCATGAGGTTAGTTTACGGGAACAGATACGATCAATTGTGTAATGATCTGCGGTACAGGAGAAGGAGCCGCTTGCAAAATTCAAGAATCAAGCTGATTCCGCGAAGTAATTGGATACACTGAAAGTCACGCGCAAATTCATACGATTGGGTATACAACACACGCATGTATCGCACAATTCAGCTCACGTTACAGGCCCGCATTCAGGCCATTCTGTTAGCAAAGTACGATCTCACGCTCGCGCATCTCGCAGTTGAGCAGCCTCCCAACATCACACTGGGGGAGCTGGCTTTGCCGGTTGCCTTCGAGCTGGCAAAGAAGCTGCGCAAGGCACCACGCGCAATCGCAACCGAGTTGGCCACAGAACTCAACGCACGGCTTGCCAGCTCGCCTGACGAGCTTCCCGGCATCGCATCTGTCGAAGTCGCTGGAGCGGGCTACCTCAACATCCGCCTTGATCGCGCCGCCATGGTGCGCCGCATAGCACTCGACAACCACGCCAACATCGGCGGCGAGGGCTTTCGTCTGATCGAGCACACCAGCATCAATCCCAACAAGGCCGCGCACATTGGCCACCTGCGAAACGCGATTCTGGGCGATACATTTCAACGGCTACTGCGCCCGGACGATTACAAACTTGGCTACACTGTCGGCGTACAGAACTACATCGACAATACCGGGGTGCAGGTCGCCGACGTCGTCGTTGGGTTGGTGCATCTGGAAGGCAAGACGCTCGATACCACATATGTGTTGCTGGCTTTACTGGCCGAGCGCGGAGAGCGCATCGATTTTTTTTGTTGGGATCTTTATGCGCGAGTGAGCCAGTGGTACAGCGGCACAGGAGCAGACGACGTGACTCCGCCTGCACCCGCCGAGCTTGCGCGGCGCAAGCAGCTTCGTCTGGACACGCTGCACGCGCTAGAGATTGGCGGCAACGAGACGGCGGCCATAGCCGAGTTGATCTCAACTGGGGTGTTGCGGCGACATTTGGAGACGATGCAGCGACTCGGTATTGAGTACGACTTTCTGCCGCGCGAGAGCGAGATTCTCAGTCTGCACTTCTGGGATGCAGCGCGCATATTGATGCTGGAGCGTGGCGTTCTGTATGAGGAGACGGCAGGTAAGAACAAGGGCTGTCTGGTGATGCGTAGAGCGGGCAACACGGCAGATGCGACGGACGGTCCTGACGAAGACGCCAAGGTGATCGTGCGGTCGAACGGCACTGTGACTTATGTGGGCAAGGACATTGCGTATCACTTGTGGAAGTTCGGGCTGCTGACGGGCACGGACTTTGGCTACGCGCCGTTTTATCAGTACCCGACACATACCTGCTGGATCTCGACGGCTACAGCGAGCGATCCAGCAGCGCCGACGTTTGGCCGGGCCGATGCAATCTACAACGTCATCGATTCGCGACAGAACGATCCGCAGAGCAATGTAGTAGCGGCGCTACGCGGGATGGGCTTCACCAACGCTGCGGATCGCTACACCCACTTCAGCTACGAGATGGTAGCAATGACGCCACGCTGTGCGGTCGAACTTGGCTACACGCTGTCGGACGAGGACAAGGCGCGGCCGTTCGTTGAAGTCAGCGGGCGCAAGGGATACGGGGTCAAGGCAGACGATCTGCTGGACAAGCTGATTGCCGCCGCGCAGGCCGAGGTCGATGTGCGCCACCCAGAGATACCCGACAAAGAGCGGGTCAAGATCGCAACTCAGATTGCCGTTGGCGCTCTGCGCTTCTTCATGCTTCGCTTCACGCGGAACACGGTGATCGCCTTCGACTTCAAGGACGCGCTCAGCTTCGAGGGCGAGACCGGCCCCTACATCCAGTACGCCATCGTGCGCGCGGCCAATATCTTCCGCAAAGCTGAGACGACCGAAGCCGCCGCGCTGGCCGTTGTCGCCAGCCTAGATCTGACATTGCTTGCGACAGAAGACGGCACCAGCCTATGGGAGACGTGGCTGCTGGCTGCGCGTCTGACCGCGCTGATCGAGCAGGCCATCGCCACATCCGAGCCCGCACATCTGGCGCGCTACGCCTTCCAACTGGCGCAGCAGTTCAATAATTTTTATCATCGCCACCACATTCTGACCGAGACGGACGCCACGCGTCGCGCGCTTCTGCTGGCCACCGCAGCGGTCGCGCGCCGTGAGATGGTGCGCGCCCTCGGCTACCTCGGCATTGAAGCCCCGCCAGTGATGTAGTTAGCACGGCGAGACAAAGCTGGTCGGTTTCAGCTCTTCGATTCTACGCATAACCCACTGGCGGCAATCGGGGTCCAGATACTCGAACGCTACGCCGACGCGATTGAGGTTGTCGTCGAACCACACCACTGTTCCCTGAGCTTCGATGCGCAGTCCCTCACGCGCAAAACGCACCGACAGGTCGATAGTCGCTTCCTCCTTCAGCGGCGAGTTGGCGACGAGACAGCATCCTCCGCGCCCTAGATTGAAGGTGCAGGTTGCGACAGCCTCCTCCAAACTCTCCATATCGAGCGAGAGTTTTTGCGCCATCGGGTCTGGCGAGGGTTTCGACCATCTCTCTTCGCAGTCTTCAAGACAGTGCTCCAGTGTGCGGATCAGGATGGCTCGACTCAGCGGCTTATCCAGCAGCGCCTCCACTCCCATGCCAAAGATCTCTCGTCGCGTTATGTTGCCATAGCCGGAGACAAAGATGATCTTCGGTTGCGGTACGTCCATCTGGCGCAATTTGCGTACCAGCGCTGCCCCATCCATGATTGGCATACGCATGTCGGAGATCAGTACGTCCACCTTTTGCTCGCACAGAATCTTCAATGCCTCGGCTCCGTTTGGCGCAGTAAGGACGTGACATCCAGTGCGTCCCAGCCAGGACGAGAAGATCTCCAGCAACTCCAGTTCGTCATCCACCACCAGAATGCAGGCCTCTTCGATTCTCATTGTGGGCCTCCTTTGGTGCTCGTGGTTCCGTCAGCGTTAATTGCCAGCACCGGCAGGGTCAGACGAAAGCAGGTTGGTCCCTCGGAGTCGAGCAACTCGAGCGTTCCTCCATGATCCTCCGCAATGGTTCTCGAGACGCTCAATCCAATTCCGATTCCCGATCCCTTCGGCTTGGTGGTGAAGAAGGTCTCCATCAGCCGCCCGCGGTTCTCCGCTACGACCCCCGGCCCTCCGTCGGCCACTTCGATGCGCACGGCCTCGATGCCTGCATACTGAATCCATGGCGGGCGCATTGTTGCGCGCACCTTCACCCAACGCATACTGCTTTCGCATCCGTCGATCGCGTCGAAGGCGTTGGTCAGCAGGTTGACCAGAATCTGCTCGATCTGCACCTCGCGACACTCAACCGGCGGCAAATGGTCGGCAATCTCCGCTTCCAGCGAGATTCCATGCGTCTCAAAGCGCGCCCGTAGCAGATCCATGGACTGCTCGATCAGACCACGCACATCGGTCTTCTGCATGGGGTCGTGCGATCCCTCGTGGGCTAGCGCTTCCACGCCGCGAATCACGCGAATGGCTCTTTCGGTGGTCTTCACAATGCTTCCACAAGTCTTCTCAATCTCCACTGCAGGCAGCATCTCGGCGTGCGTTGCCAACTCGATCAGATCGCTGGCGCGCGCATGAATGATTGCCAGCGGGTTCTTGATCTCATGTGCCAGATCGGCCGCCAGTCGAGCCAGCACCTCGATCCTCTGCCCGCGTAGCGCGCGTTCCCGTTCCAGCTCCCGCTCCAACTGCTTGCGGTCCGTCACGTCGCGAATGATAGCAGAAATATATACTCCCGCCTCGGTCCTCACCGGGTTCAGCCCGATCTCGACCGAGAACTCTGTGCCATCCTTGCGCAGGCCGTGGCGATCTACGCCTCCCTCGTACATCAGGCGGGGCACTCCAGCGTGTACAAATTGATCTCGTTGATGCGGATGCACGCCGCGCACAGGCTGCGGCACCAGCAGATCGACGCTGCTGCCAATCAGTTCCTCGCGACTGTAACCGAACATCTGCTCCGCAGTCCGGTTGGCAATGACGATCTTGCCGTGCGAGTCCACCTGCATCACTGCGTCCGGCGCATTTTCCAGCAGCTCGCGAAAGCGGTGGTCGGCCAACGCGTCTGGGATGGCAAAGACGCTAGGCATGGTTTGCACCAGCACACCCATCGTAAACAGTGATATTGCGGCTGTAATTGCTGCCAAAATGGCGTCATCGTCACTCGCCCAAGCCAGCCGATGCCATATCGCGAGCGCGTTGATTGCATGAGTCGCCGCAAAGGCCGCGCCGCAGGCGGCAAAGCAAAGCAATATGCCGTTGAAGCGAAATCCCTGTCGCCGTCGCACCACCAGAAGCATCGCAATTGTGACCAGAACGCACGCCAGAGCAATGACGAGCTCCGAGGCAACGTGCAGTCGCAATAGTCCCGGACCCCAAGCCATCGTTCGTCCTTCCGATCTGTACGCTCGGAACTACGACCGCAAAACCTTAAGCCCCGATGGTACTGAATGAGATGCCTCTAAAAAAATGGGCGGCTGCCCTTGAATCGTTAGATGTCATGGACACATCCGGCGTCACAATTTATGCGGAAAGTGTATGCAACATGCTACGCCGAGTAACTTCGCACCCATTCCAGGATGGAACGCACCGCAACACCTGATGGTCCGTAGGGCAACCACGGCTTCTTCTCCTCATCCCAGGCGCAGCCCGCAATGTCCAGATGAATCCACGGTGTCTCGCCTGCGAACTCTTTGAGAAACATTGCTGCATTGATCGCTCCGCCCCATCGATTCTTACCGGTGTTGATGATGTCGGCAATCTCGCTGGTGATGCGCTCGCGATACTCGTCGGTGCAGGGGAGCCGCCAGAACTTCTCACCCGAAGTCTCCAGAGCCTGCTCGAACTTCGCGCAAGTCGCCTCGTCGTTCGAAAACAGGCCTGCGTTCAATGTTCCCAGCGCCACCACGCAGGCACCGGTTAACGTTGCCGCGTCGATCAGGTGAGTGGCGCCCAGCGTCTTGGCGTAGTGCAGTCCGTCGGCCAACACCAACCGTCCCTCGGCGTCAGTGTTGACGATCTCGATGGTCGTCCCGCTCATCGCTGTGACCACGTCGCCGGGCTTCACCGCGCCACCGTCCGGCATATTCTCCGCCGCGCAGACCACTGAGATCACCTTTACCCGCGGCTTCAGGCGCGCAATCGCGTACATTGCGCCGATCATCGCCGCCGCGCCAGCCATGTCGTACTTCATCTTCTCCATGCCGTCGCCAGGTTTGAGCGAGATGCCGCCGGAGTCGAACGTAATGCCCTTGCCTACCAGACCCAGCACCGGCGCTCCCTCGACCGAGCTAATCCCCGGATCGTAGGTCATTACGATCAGGGCGGGCGCCTGGCTAGATCCCTTGGCCACGGCCCAGAACGCTTCCATCTTCAGATCGCGAATCTTTTCTGTTGAGTAGACCTCACAGCTCAGTCCAGACTCGACGCACATAGTCCGCGCACGCGCACCCAGCTTTGTAGGCGTCAAGACATTGCCTGGCTCGTTGACCAGCGAGCGGGTAAAGTTCTGCGCTGCCGTCACAATCAGCCCCTCGCCGAATCCCGACTGCATCTCTTGCTGCACGGCCTCATCGGTCACCGCAGAGATCAGCGTCAGCTTGTGCACCGCCGTGTCTTTACAGTCGCTGCGATAGGTATCCCAATTTGGCTCAGCCAACTCCGCGCCCTCCACCATTGCCCGTGCCAACAGCCGGGGTGCCAGCTCTGCCAGCGGCACCTCCGCGAGCTCCTGCGGGAATGCAATCGCCAGCTTGCGCACCATTCTCGCCTTGGCCGCGCGTACGGCCGTTCCGGCGCCCTTGCGAATCCGGTCCAGCGAGAGATCCTTGGCCTTGCCCAGACCAACGATCAGCAACCGCTCGGCCTGGATTCCCGCAGCCGCCGATCCGCCCGCCAGATGAATCAAGACCGTCTCGCCCAGACCCGCCTTGAACTCGTTCGGCCCCAAGGCTCGCGCCGCCGCATCCGCCAGTTGGTTTGAAAGCGTCAGCAACACTGGCCGCGCGTCGTCCTTCTTGCCTGTCGCCGCATCCACCGCAAAGACCGCCAGCATCGGCGTCGCCAACTCACTCGTATCCGCAAAGACCAGTTCCGTATCCATTCCTCTATCGTAAATCCACACACTGGATTCCCGCACTCGCCAGCTTATACTGAACACTCAGCGTTCAACGTCCCCAAGCGTGATCCCCGAATTCCAAGTCGCCACACCCCTCAGCATTCGTCTCGCGACCCCCGATGACATCCCGCGTCTGGTCCCGATGATTAATTCCGCCTACACCGTCGAGACGTTTCTCGAAGGCACACGCACCGATTCAGTGCGCCTTGCCAACAAGATGCGCGACGGAGAGATGCTTCTTGCCGAGGACAACTCCGGCCAGCTCATCGGATGCATCTACACCGAGGTACACATCGAGTCTGATGTGAGTGACACCAGCCAGAAACCAACCCTGCGCGGCTATCTTGGGATGCTGGCCGTCGATCCTGCCCATCAGCACTTGCACTACGGCCGCACCTTGATGCGGGCCGCCGAAGACCACCTACGCCGTCAGGGATGCGTGGCTGTAGACATCGACGTCATCTACTGGCGCACGGAACTACCTCCCATCTATCGCCGCTATGGCTACGTCGAGACCGGCCTCAAGGACTTCGACCCCGAGCAGCCGGTCAAGCAGCCCGGCCTACAGTGCCGCGCCATCCTCATGTCAAAACCGCTCTAGATTGGTGGCTGTGCGTTGACGATGGGGACGCCGTGTGGCGGCGAGAATACGAAATTCGCCTCCGGCAACGGGATATTCTCCTCCATCTGCGAGAAGGTGAACTCGGTCGTCGAGCCATCGATCTCTTCCATCTTCATCCGCTGGATAGCCCCGCCAGCGCTGACGATCAGCGTCAGCAGTTTTACGCGCTGGGCCATCCCCTTGGGAATGCCGCTGATGCGGAAGCTCGCGCCGTCGGGTGCGGTGGTCAAGTTGTCGAGTTCCTTGGCGAGTTGGGTGTGGCCGAGCAGCAGTCGCAGAGGCGAGCGCATATCGTCAAGCTGCTTGGCTGGCGCACGAGAGACCTGCGCGTCCCCCGGGGTATAGAACCACGCGAACCTGCCGTCGAGGACGAAGAGCTTTCCGCTGGGCGAGTCGTAGCTCCAGCGCATCAGCCCGGGCTTGCGCAACATGAGCGTACCGCTCTCGGTGCGATCCATGCCCATGCCGGAGTAGTGTTCGACGTAGCGCGCGCGCAGCGAACGCAGGTGGTTGTAGTGGTCGTCCACGCGGCGGATGAGGTTCGCGTCCTGCGCCTCGCCCCGCATCGCACTGCACAGCGCAATCAGCACAACGAGTCCGATCGAGATTCTGGCTATTTTCACAATCATCGATTGAACCACTTCAGGCTTCGAGGAATGGGCTGGGTGCAGTTGGTGCCTCCATTGGGATCCATCGTGATCTCGGCGTGCTCATCCATGCAGAAGCCGTTGTTGCCAACCTTTCCTGTGATTATAGGAACACCGTTGATCATGTAGGAAGTATAGACGTCGTGATTGTTGAGGGCAATTTTGGAGCCGCAGGTGATGGTGAAAACGTACCCGTTTTGCTGTCCGCTGTTGGCAAGTGCTGGATCGATGAGCGTGGCAGCCTGCGGGGTAGGTGGACTTGAACCGGGATTGCCGCCGAGAACTGAGAGCGGACAGGCGTAGCCATAGTCTGGGTAAGTGGCATTGTAGCTTGCTTCGGCCGAACTGATGATACGCATGGTCTGAACCGCAGAAGCCTTTTGGGGATGTCTATAGACTGTGATCATTCCAGGAATGAAGGCTGCCGCCAAGATAAGCAGAACGGGAATGAGCAGTACGCAGCCAACTAGAAAGGCAATTTCTGACCGAATTTTGCGGACTTCAGGCTGATACTGTCCGGCTAAGGGATAAGACTGTGACGACTCCGTAGATGGTGGTGGCAAAGGTGTAGGTCGTTCTTTAGCCATAACTGAAAGTGCAGATGTTACTGGATGGGCACGGTGCAGTTGGTGGCACCCGTCGGGTCGTACTTGATGATGCTGTTATCGTCGGAGCAGAAGCCGCGGTCGCCTGTCTTGCCGATTGACTGGGGGACGCCGGTCAGCTCATACGAGTTGTAGACGTCCTGGTTGTTGATCGTGACCTTACTGCCGCAGGTCACGGTGAAGGTGTAGCCGGACTTCTGTCCTGCGGTGGCCAGCTGCGGGTCCAGCAGTTGCGCGGCTTGCGCCGAGGGCGCGCCGGACTTCGGATCGCCGCCCAGCGTCGATAGCGGACAGGCATATCCTCCATAGGTCGAGTTGTAGCTTTGCTCGGCCGAGCCGATCGTGCGCAGGGTCTGAATCGCCGATGTCTCGTCGGCTGTCTTTTTGACTTTGAGCATCTGTGGCACAGCGAAGGCCATGATGATCAGCATGATTGACATGACGATCAGCAGTTCGATGAGGGTAAAGCCGGATTCCCGATGGCGATGAGACATGCGCGATGTGTCGATCATGATTCCTCTACTGCGATCCTCTGCTGCAAAATGGGCGATTCAATCTCGATAAAACTGTAACAGGATGCGGCTTAACATGCGAGAGATTCTCGCGCGATCTTGAGGCTGCCGAGGTTCCCTAGCACGGTCAGCGCGATGGCCTCTGGTCGGAAGAGTTGCTGCGCCATCGCCTGCACGTCTGCGGCGGTAACGGTCTCGACCTCGCGGACGATCTCATCGACCGGGAAGAATCGCCCAAAGTACATCTCCTGCCGCGCCAGATTCGACATGCGGCTGGACGAGCCTTCCAGCCCCAGCACGATGTTGCTCTTGAGCTGGTCCTTGGCTCGCTTCAGTTCTGCATTCTGTACCGTCTCCTCTTTCAGACGGCGCAGCTCGGCAATGGTGAGCCGAATCACCTCCGGTGTCTTTTCCGCCGAGGTTCCCGCGTAGATCGACAGCGACCCGGTATCGCGGAACGGGCTCATCTCCGAATAGATCGAGTAGGCCAATCCTTTATCCTCGCGAATAGACTGAAACAGGCGCGAACTCATCCCGCCACCCAGCATTGAGTTCAGCAGATAGACCGCGTACCGCGCGGGAGAATCGATCTGCGGCGCGGGCACACCCAGGCACATCTGCACCTGTTCCAGCGATTTCTTGCGCTTCAGCGTGATGTGTGCGAATGTTTCCGGCGCAGTGGGCAACGTCCGCACCTCGTCGCCACTTGCGGCAAGGTTGCTAAAGTGTGCTGCCACCTGCGCCACAAAGCGATCATGATCCAGGTGACCCGCTGCGGAAAAAACCATATTGCGTGGCGTAAAGCATTGCCTGTAGAAGTCGAAGACAACGGGCTGGGTGAAGCTGCCGACGGTTTTGACTGTTCCCAGAATCGGCTGCCCCAGCCCCTGTCCCTTCCAGAACTTCTGGGTGAAGGTCTCATGCACCAGATAGTCGGGCGAGTCCTCATCCATCTTAATTTCTTCCAAAATGACACCCTGCTCGCGGCCAATGTCCTCGGGCGTAAAGGTGGGGTGTAACACCAGATCGGTCAGCAGGTTCAGAGCAGGAGCGACGTTCTCGTCCAGCACCTTGATGTTGAAGCAGATGTTCTCCTTGCCCGTAAACGCGTCCAGATTGCCGCCTATCGAGTCTACCTCGCGTGCAAACTGCGCGGCGTTGCGCGTGGTCGTTCCCTTGAAGACCATGTGCTCGACGAAGTGAGAGATGCCGTTCAACTCCAGTGGCTCGTCGCGCGAGCCGGAGCGAATCCACACCCCCATCGACACCGAGCGCACATGGGGAATGCTCTCGGTCAGAACCAGCAGCCCATTCGGCAGCACGGTCCGGCGAATGTTGCGGGCGGGCGTCTCCGTGCAGGATGACTTTTCGTCATGGGTGGTCGAACTATTGCGAGCAGATGGATCGGTGCGTCTTCGGGCGGCGTTGCGGGTTGCTGTCATGCGGCTCCTTGCGACTCTCTCCATTGTAGTGGAACGCTGCAAGCATCACCCAGACCGTCGAGCGCTACTGGAGCACCCGCCTTCAGTCCGCAGAATTGTGGCTGTGCATGAACTTTGCTGGGTTGCTTCTAGGCGACCGCCTATAATCGTGTCACCAGAGGAGGCTTGTCGCGATGGGCAGAAGCGTAAGCCGAAGGAAGTTCGTCAGCATCGTTCTGGGCTCGATTGCGCTGCTGTCGCTGGCAGCGCTGACGGCGTTAAACGCCTTCAACCTGAAGTTTCTAACGCCAGCGACTACCGACGAGACCATCTTTTTCGTCGGCTTCTCACTACTGACCTTCCTGATCTTCGTTACGGTGCTGTTGCTGCTGGTGCGCAATGTGCTGAAGCTGTATGCCGGTCAGCAGGCGAGCTTTATGGGAACGCGGCTACGGACACGGATGCTGTGGGGAGCAGTGTTGGTGTCGCTGACGCCGCTGGTCTTCATGGTTCTATTCAGCTACGGATTAATGAACCGGGCGGTGGATCGCTGGTTTTCGCAGAATCCGAACGAGATTCGCAACGACTCCAACCGGCTGGCGCAAGAGCTGGCCGAGTACACCTCGGCCAATGCGCGAGTCGAGGCGGAGGCCATCGCCGGGGAGTTGACCCAGCCTGCAATTCACGCGATCGTGCATCGAGACGGCTTAAAAGAGCTGCAACTTAAGCCCGACAAGGCCACCATCGACCGCATTCTGCATCAGCATCAGGTTACTTTGCAGAGCGGATTCGCAGTGGTCTATCGCGGGGGGCGTGCCGTTGCCGCGTTCCAGTTGCCGCAGCGCGTCGGTCAGACGGCACAGGTCAAGCGATGGCTGCCACAGCAAAGTTCGAGCGAGGAGGACGATGACGCAGACAGCCAGACCTTGCTGTCGCGCAATGCAGAAGCGGATCAGGTGGCCCACGGAGCAGCTATCTATGTCGCGATTCTCGCCGCAGCTCGGCGCAGCGATCAGGCGATCTTCTCCGAGGGCGAGAAGGAATACACACTTGGCTCGGCGGCACTGGATATGGACGGCGTGGTGGTGGTGGGGCTGCCCATGCCATATGGAATGTCGGCAACGGTTACGCGCTTCGAGAGCGCGGTGGATAACTACTTGAAGGCCTATCGGCAACGGCGGCAGGTGCGCACGCTATACCTTCTGTTGCTGATGATGATTACCAGTCTGGCGCTGTTCGCGTGCAGTTGGCTGGCGCTGCATCTGGCCAAGCAGGTGACCCGGCCGGTCGAGGCGCTGGCCGAGGCAATGCAGGCAATTGCCGCGGGAGATTACGCGCACCGCGTGGCCGAGAGCGCCACCGAAGAGCTGGGCGAGTTGGTGCGCAGCTTCAATCATATGGCGGCTGATCTGGACAACAGTCGGCGCGCAGTCGAGAGCGCGAGCGGAAAGCTGTCGGCGGCCAACGCCACGCTGGAGGCGCGCAGCAGCGAGCTGGAGACAATGCTCGAAGCCATTCCCAACGGCGTTGCCATGCTGGACCCCGGACGGCGCATTGTGGTGGCGAACCGGGCGCTGGACGAGATGCTGGACCTGATCGGCGAGACGCCGTACCTAGGTCGTCCGCTGAATGAGATCTTTCCCGCCGATGCGATGGAGACGATCAACCAACTGCTGCAGCGCTGTCACCGCATGGGCTCAGCCTCGGCCGAGATGGAGATGAAGGGCGTTCGCAATGCAAGTGGAAGCAGCTGCGGGACGATGAATCTGATGGCAACGGTCGCGCTGTTGGAGACAGGCCAGGAGCGATCGCATCACGGCTACGTTCTGGTGCTGGAGAACGCCACCGAGCTGCTACACGCACAGAAGCAGTCGGCGTGGCGCGAGGTGGCGAGGCGTGTGGCGCACGAGATCAAGAATCCTCTGACGCCAATCTCGCTCTCTTCCGAGCAGATCACGCGACATATCGCTCGGCTGGAAGCGACGCTGGCCCAAGCGCAGGTCGAGTCGCCCTCGGTCGCCGTCATTCGTCGGTCCAGCACGGTGATCGGCTCGGCAGTTGCGTCGATGCGCTCTCTGGTCGATCAGTTCTCCTCGCTGGCGCAGTTTCCCACCGCGCAGCCGCGCCCGGTGGAAATCAACGCGATTCTCGAAGGCTCGCTGGCATTCTTCGCTGGCCGCCTGCAAAATATCCGCCTTATCCAGCGCCTCGCGCCCGATCTCCCACTCGTCCTTGCAGACCCGGAGGCCACCAAGCGCGCACTCTGCAACCTCATTGACAACGCCGCGGAGGCAATGCAGCAAAGCCTGCTGCGCGAGTTGCGCATTACAACAGCGCTGCTGCCCAACGGGATGGTCGAGCTGGCCGTCTCTGACTCTGGGAGCGGCCTCACCGACGAGATGCGTGAGCGCCTCTTCCTGCCCTACTTCTCCACAAAGCAGCGCGGTACAGGACTAGGACTTGCCATCGCTGCCAAAATTATTCAAGAGCAGCAAGGGACGATTCGCGCGGAAAAGAATCATCCCATCGGGGCAAAGTTCATCGTCGAGTTGCGATCCGTTACGATGGACAACGAGCCGACGGTTGCGCCACCAGACTTTGCAGCTGAACTTGCCGCATCGGCTACCAAGGAAACCGAATGAATCATGTATTGATCGTCGACGACGAAGCCGACATTCGCGACTCACTCGAGGGCATTCTCACCGACGAGGGTTACCTCGTCACCACTGCTGCCACCGCCGGCGAGGCGCTTACACTACTGGTCGACGCAAGCTACGACGTCGTGCTGCTGGACATCTGGCTGCCCGACCGCGATGGACTCGACGCACTCAGCGAGATTCGCCAGATGGACTCGGCGCATCTGCCCGAGGTCATCATCATCAGTGGCCACGGGACCATCGAGGCCGCCGTGCGCGCCACCAAGCTGGGAGCGTATGACTTTCTGGAGAAGCCGCTTTCGCTCGACCGCACCCTCATCGTCCTAAAGAACGCCATCAGTGCGCGACAACTGCGCGAAGACAATCAGGAGTTTGTTCGCCAGTTCTCCGTTCACTCTGGCGTCACTGGCAACAGTGTTCCAATGAAAGCCTTGCGCCAGCAGATCAAGCTGATGGCCCCGACCAACGGACGCGTCCTCATCTTCGGCGAGAGCGGTACGGGCAAGGAGTTGATCGGGCGCGCGATGCACGCCGAGAGCCTGCGTAAAGACCGCGTCTTCGTGGAGCTAAACTGCGCAGCGATTCCTGAAGACCACATCGAAACTGAGCTCTTCGGCTACCGGCGCGGAGCGACTCCGAACGCTCCTGCTGGCGCGCCCGTTGAGAAGCGTGGGACGTTTGAACGCGCCGACGGTGGCACGCTCTTCCTCGACGAGGTCGGCGACATGAGCCTGAAAACGCAGGCCAAGGTGCTGCGCGCGCTCGACGAGCAGAGCTTTCTCCCCGTCGGTGCAACCCAGCCCATCCACGTCGACGTCCGCGTCATCGCCGCCACCAACAAGGACCTGGAAGAGGAGATCGCCCGCGGCAAC
>CAZPZL010000026.1:800-14884 GCA_964590925.1 uncultured Granulicella sp. | reverse complement strand
GTAACTACGCCAGTGGTACGGCTAGCGGTACACTAACGATCTCTCAGGTTACGCCGACGATTAGCTGGTCGACGCCAGCGGTGATTACCTACCCCACGGCTCTCAGCGCAACTCAGCTGGACGCGACGGCCAGCGTTTCGGGCGGCATCGTCTACTCACCTGCATCGGGCACTATACTGAAGGCGGGAGCAGCGCAGACGCTGACAGCAAACTTCACCCCCACCGACTCAATTGACTACACCAAGGCGTCTCAGACGGTCTTGATCACCGTAAATCAGGCGCAGCCTGTGTTGACATGGACACAGCCAGCGGCCATCAACTACGGCACTACGCTTGCCGGAGTTCTCAACGCGACTCTCAACTCCACCTGGACGGGACTGGCTGGAAGCGTGAGTTATACTGCGACTCCATCGGCTGGCGGCAGCGCAATATCCGTTAGCGGATCAACCGTGTTGGGCGCGGGCAGCTACTCCCTGACGGCTACCTTCTTGCCCACCGACGCAACCGACTACAAGTCCGCAACCATCGCAATTACATTGTTGGTGAACCAGATCGCGCCCGTCCTTACCTGGGCATCGCCTGCCTCTATTTCATTCGGCACGGTGCTGGGAGCAACCCAGTTGAACGCCACGGCGACCTTCAACGGAGCGACGGTGGCGGGCACCTACTTCTACACTCCCACGGCGGGTACTGTGCTGAAGGCAGGCGCAGGGCAGACCCTCTCGGTCGTCTTTACGCCCACTGACGCGATTGACTACACTACGGCAACCAAGTCCGTCACAATCAACGTCACGCAAGCCCAGCCGACGATTACCTGGGCATCGCCCGCTGCGATCACCTACGGAACATCTCTGGGCGCAACTCAGTTGAACGCCACGGCGACCTTCAACGGAGCGACGGTGGCGGGCACCTACGTCTACACTCCCACATCGGGTACAGTGCTGAACGCTGGCGCGGGCCAGACGCTCTCTGTCATTTTTTCGCCAACCGATACTGCCGACTACGGCACAGCCTCAGGTAGTGTCCTACTGACGGTCAACCCTGCCACACAGTCGATCACCTTCACCAACTCAGCCTTGGGCTACTCGAACAGCGTACCCAGCGGGCCGAACACTATCACAATGACAGCGACATACGGAGTGGTGCCGCTGCCGCTGAGCGCGACGGGGGGAGCCTCGGGCAACCCGGTGACCTTCGCGCTTGCCTCCGGTCCGGCAACGCTGAGCGGCACCACACTGGCCATCACGGGCGCAGGCACGGTGACTGTCACCGCAAATCAGGCGGGCAACAGCAACTACTCAGCCGCGCCACTGACCACTGAGATCATTCAGGTGGCAAAAGCGACGCCGTTGGCCTCACTGACAACCAATACGACAGCCAGCTTTCTGCTCAACCCGGTGCAGTTGACCGCAACGGTGGGATCTTCCGTCAGCGTGCCCAGCGGCACGGCGACATTCCTCGATGGCACGGCACAGATTGGCACGGTAAATCTGACGGGCGGTTTGGCAAAACTATCGACCAGCTCGCTGACTGCCGGATCGCACACTCTTACAGTGATTTACTCGGGCGATGCAAACTTTGCAACACCCGCCAGTAATGTAGTCGCGGTGTATGTCGAGGACTTTACGATCATTTGTACCGGCTCCAGCTCGACCAACGCGATGCCGGGCAGCACGACCGAGTTCAACTTCACCGTCTCGCCGCCCAGCGGAACGACCTTCCCGGCAACGATTGGGCTTGCGATCAGTGGCCTGCCCACCGGATCGACCTACAGCCTCTCGCCTGCGACGCTAGCCTCGGGCGCAGGATCGACCAACGTGACGCTTTCCGTCCTGTTGCCGCAGACGATGATCTCGGCGCATTCAGATAACAAGCTAATACGCAACCTTGCTCCCTTGGCGCTGGCCATTCTGCTGCTTCCCTTTGGCAGACGACTGCGCTGCGCAGGACGCCTTCTGCAGAGGCGGCGACTGGCGCTGCTTCTGCTGCTTGCGGCCGGCTCGGCGGCTACGGCGAGTCTCAGTGGCTGTGGCTCACCAAACCTCTTTTACGGGCAGGGCGAAGGAAGCTACGAGGTGACGGTAACGGCTACCTCAGGTGCGCTCTCCCACACCGCCATAGCAATCCTAAACATCGAGTAACAACAGCGCTATTGTTCTGTAGGCGTGTTTTTCTGGTCTGCATCTAACCTGATGGCGCGGAGTGGTTCGAGTATGCTGTTTGAGCGTAACTTTTTGGCGGATTCCGCGTCTGCATTAGTAGAGGCTTCGCGGCCAGGCCGCTGAGTCAGTGGGGTCGATTCTGGAGGATTTATGCAGCGAACATTCTATCGTCAGTTAAAGTTTGCAATCCCTGCGGCAGTGTCCGCAGTGCTTTCTGTAGTGCTGATAGGAGCAACTGCATCGGCGCAAAGTGTCAATCCAGCGCAGGCTCAGGCTTCTGCGCCAGCAACCCAGATGACAGTTCCAGACGCGCAAGTGGAGTCGAGCGTTTTGAAGGGATTGGCTGGAGCGCCAGATATTGCCAACCAGCCGATTTCCACCTCGACGGTCTATGGCGTGGTCACCCTGAGCGGCACGGTTGAGACCGAGGCAGAGCGTACCGAGGCCGAAACCATCGCATCGCGTACACGCGGAGTCACCAAGGTGGTCGACGAGATGACCCTGAGCGGCGAGAACACTGCGGCTCAGGGCGCGACGCAAAGTTCGCCTGTAGATGGCAATTTAGCTCCCATCGAGACAGCACAGCAGGCTACACTCGTCCAGGGCGCGCCGGACTCCGATAACACGGAGCCAGCGGTTCAAGCCGACGGGGCTGACGCTAGCGCGCCAGCGATGAACCAGCCTTACGTTCAGCAGCCACCCACTTCTGGCTACGCGTCGGACCATGGCCAACCTGGCTATGCACAGCCCGGCTATGGCGGGCAGGAGGCTGGCATCAATGTAACAGTACCGGCCAATGCATTGCTGCGTATTCGTATCAGTCAGACACTGACCAGCGCCAGCGCGAAGGCAGGCGACAGCTTTGACGGCATCGTGGTAAACGACGTTGTGGCGGGCGGAGTCGTAGCGATTCCGCGCGGCGCATCGGTCCTTGGTAACGTGGTGAGCGCCAAGAAGGCGGGCGCACTGGGAGGACGTGGCGAGCTTTCGCTAAAACTGACGCAGGTGACACTAGGCGGCAAAGTCTATCCGATCTTGTCCGACTTGTGGGGCCACAACGGCAGCGACAAGACCGTGCAGTCGGTCAATAACACGGCTGCGGGCGGCGCGATCGGTGCTTTGTTCGGAGCAGCAGCGGGTGGAGGAAGGGGAGCGGCAATCGGTGCGGGCGTCGGTGGGGCTCTGGGACTTGGCTCGTCGGCAGCATCGGGCGGCGGACAGGTCTTTGTTCCGTCCGAAGGTCTTCTGACCTTCCATCTGGCTCAACCAGCAGCTGTTACGACGGTATCGCAAGCAGAGATGGACCGTCTGTCACAGGGAGTTCCACGGCCTCAGCAACAGCTTATCCGGCGTTATCCGCCTCCATACTATGGTCCGGTCTACTATCGACCTTACCCATATCCATATTAGATTGTGTTGGTTATCTAACGATCCGACTTCAACAAGCGAGATTCGGGCAAAGAAAACGGCCGCAACTGCGGCCGTTTTCTTTGCCTAGGAGATGCATTCGGATTACGGCTTTCAATAACGGTATGGCAAACAACGGAGTCGACGCGGATCTCTAGGCTGCGCGCCGACCAATCAAGAGATTGAAGATGCGCTGGGTAAGGCCGAGACGATGGAGACGACGATCCGAATTGACTACGGGAGCCACTTCCTTGCACTCTTGGAAGACCTCTCGGCTGAGCCTCATCAGGATCTGAACGGCTTGCATTTCGCTGTCGGAGAGTTGGCCGTTGTTGCGGTAGACACGCGAGTCGTAGACGTATTCGATGGCATGGCCGATCATCTCCAGCGCCTGCCCTTGACTCATGTTGGGTCTGCGGCGAATTACCCTGCTATCAGATCGAGTGGATGGAATACTGTGAACATAGATCTGCGTGGCTGGGGACGAGTTGGGAGATGGAAACGTAGTGGTAGACATGGATCGACGGACCTCGTATGAGACCTCTATCGACTCGATGCCGTTTGACTTTAGTGCTAGATGAGTTTTTTTTCGCGACCCGATTTTTTATTCCCTGAATCGTCCTCCGTTGAAAACAAGCACAGCGAAAAAGCAGAGATGCCTCACCGTGTTAAGGATGATGGGCCGGCGAGGACCATTCAGAATCAATACATCATGTTTCGGTTAAAGTAATGTCCATAAATGATTGATTGAACTATATCCTTTCCCTATACCTTCTGCCGACAGAATCGATTTTGCAACATATGCTTTGGCGGATTGCGCGGCCTGCTGTGGTGCATCTTGGAGAAGCAGGCGGCTTAGGAAAGCGCTGGAGAGGGCGCATCCGGTGCCGTGGGTGGCGCGGGATACGATGTGTTGGCCAGCAAGCCAGTGGGCCTCGCCGGTGGGCAGTATCAGAAAATCGTCGGGTGGATCTAGATGGCCTCCAGTGGCGAAGATGCCGATGCGACGGCCGAAAGACTGTGCTACTCGATCCTGCAAAGCGCAACTGGCATGGGGCAGATCCTCGCGGCGGGAGACTTCGACTCCTGCGAGGATCGACAGCTCGGACAGATTGGGAGTGACCCAATCGACCAACGGAAGCAGGCGGTCGCACACGGTGGATAGGGCCTCGGGGTCAAGCAGTTCCTTTCCAGAGCTGGAACGCAGAATGGGATCGAGGACGATAACCGGCCCCCCATTTTCTTTATCTGATAGTTTAACTTTATTCAAATAATTGCATATTTCATTGACTATATCTTTTGTTGCCAGCATTCCTATTTTGATTCCAGAGGGAGGAAGATCAGCTTGCAGACAATCGAGCGTAGCAGCGACAACCGAGGCAGGGGTGGGATGGGTCGAGCGTACGCCAAGGGTGGATTGAACCGTTAGCGCGGTGATGCAGGTGGTGGCAAATAGTTTATGGGCGGCGAAAGTCTTGAGATCGGCAGTGACACCGGCTCCGGAGGAGGGGTCAAAACCTGCGATGGAGAGGACGGTTTGCATGGATTATGAGCTCGGCGCAGAGCCGAAGATTGGCTCAAAAAGTGGATTTTGAAAAATAAGTTAGATTTTTCCAATTCAGAGACAACCAAGCCGCATCATACAACTTTGAACTGAAATATGGACTATTTGGGGCGATTTTCGCTACGGCGGACTGCGATTTTCTATACCACAAGAGGAGCGGCATGGCAAGGGCAATACCCTTGTAAAGGCTTACAGATGATTGACTTGACTGGCCTACGCAAAGACAATAGCAGATGGAGCGTGTGAATGAAAAGGATCAACTGTAGAACGACATCAACAGTGACACAACAGCGAGCGAAGAAGCTGGGAGCTGGGGTGGTACTGATGATGGGACTGGCTCTGCACGCATCGGCCAAGGACGGTGCACCCATCCCCACCTCTCCGCCTCGACCTGTTGTTGATCGGCCAAGCGGTACGCCAGAGGCGGCGACCAACTCATCCCGGAAGGATGGGAGGGCGAGGCGATGGCTTCAGATTGGCGTGGCCTCATGGTACGGAACGAAGTTTCAGGGGCGCGCGACGGCTGGCGGTGAGCGCTTCGATATGTACGGAATGACGTGCGCGCATCGCACACTGCCACTGGGTACTTGGCTGCGGGTAACGAATCTGAAGAACCACAGATCGGTGTTTGTGCGGGTGAACGACCGCGGCCCCGTGCTGGAGGGTCGTATCGTCGATCTTTCGTTTGCCGCTGCGCAGACGCTGGGACTGACTGGAATCGGCAAGGTAAGACTGGAAGCGGTCGAGCAGAACAATCCCGAACTGCTGTCGGCTGTAACGGCTCAGTTGCAGGTGCCGGTATCGCTGGTCTCGTTCGGGCGATAAGAATTTCAGACGCCAGACGCATTTCTTCCCTACTCTTTTTTTCAGGTTGCGTACCTGACGGGGTACCGCCCCGAATTGGCCATTGACCTCCGCTGGCGAACAACCTAGGCTTAATGACGTGCTGATTACTCCACTGCAACTTGAACACGAACCTCTTCTCTTCGATGAGGCGATCCCTGTCGGAGCGCTGGAATACGCGCCAGACGTTACGCAAGTTGGACCGCTGCCGGTGATTGGGCGGGCCGATCTGCTGATAGAGAACCGTGGGCATCGCGATCAGGTGGCAGACATACGCATTCGCGCGGCGTATCACGGGCCATTCGAGCTGCTATGCGCACGCTGCGTGGAGCCGGTGGCGACACCGGTTCGGGGGGAGTTCGACCTGATCTTTAGGCCACAATCGGCCGATGCCGAGGCGGGCGAACGTGCCATCACCCCGGACGAGACCGAAATCGGTTATTATGAGGAGAGCGGTCTCTCGCTTGAGGATGTTGTGCGTGAACAGGTGCTTCTGTCCCTGCCCTCGCGTACGCTCTGCAAAGAGGATTGCAAGGGACTTTGTCCGCGCTGTGGCACGAATCTGAACCAGACAACCTGTAATTGCACCTCCGAGCCGGACGTAAATGCTAGCGGGTGGAATGCGCTGGCAGGGTTGGCTGAGACGATCAAGCCGAGCTGAGGTCGAGGTTAGATAGCAGCGAATTTGCATAGCGAATTTGAGATACAGGCTTTGAGTCGTCGCAGGTTGCATGATGCGGCGCGGGCCAATTGAAAGGAATACCGATGCCGAATCCGAAGCGCCGCCACTCTAAACAACGCACGTCGAAGCGCCGCAGCCACGATTTTCTGACCCCGGTCAGCACCTCGATCTGCCCAAACTGTCAGGAGCGCAAGCTGCCGCACACGGTCTGCAAGAAATGCGGACAGTACAAGGGCCGTGAGGTCATCGCCATCAAGGATGCAGCCTAGCCCACTTCAATTACCGTCATGCTGAGCGGTTGCCATCATTCTGAGTGCCGCGAAGGATCACTGTATTTCTTTAGCACTTGCTCTTAACGCAGGCCCAAACTCCTGATGCCGATCAACATTGTTGTAGATGCAATGGGTTCCGACAAGGCCCCCGAATCTGAGATTCGCGGGGCCATCCTTGCTGCGCGTCAACTCGACGTGCGGGTGCATCTGGTTGGGCCGCAGGCGATTCTGCGGCCCGCGCTGGATCGGGCACTGCGCAGCCGCTTTCCGGTGCGCTACGGACGCAGAAAGCCGCAGATAGAGATCGTTCATGCTTCGGAGTGGATCAGCATGGAGGACAAGGCCGCGCAGTCGGTGCGTGCCAAGCGCGACTCCTCGATGCGGGTCGGACTGCGGATGGTGCGCGAGGGCAAGGCTGCGGGATTCTTTACGGCTGGCAATACGGGCGCCGCAATGGCCACGGCAAAGATGGTTCTGGGAATGCTTGCTGGTGTGCATCGACCAGGACTGTCGACCATACTGCCCACGGCTTTGGGTACACCGACGATTCTACTGGATGTGGGAGCGAACGTCGATTGCGACCCCGACAATCTGGCCCAGTTTGCCGTGATGGGCGATATGTACTCGCGCAACGTGCTGCACGTCTCGCAGCCGCGCGTGGGACTACTATCGATTGGCGAAGAAGACAGCAAGGGCAACGGCCTGACCCACGACACCTTTCCCATTCTGCGCGGGCTGGCCAATCTAAACTTTATCGGCAATGTTGAGGGGCGCGACCTGTTCAATGGACGCGCGGACGTGGTGGTATGCGACGGATTTGTGGGCAACGTCGCAATCAAGACGTGCGAGGGGACGGCGCGGCTGGTCAGCACGCTGCTGCGCCAGTCGCTGAAGTCAACGGTGACATCGCAAGTAGGCGCGCTGCTGTCTCGCAGGGCTTTCACAGACTTCAAGAAGCGTCTGGACTACTCGGAGTTTGGCGGAGCGCCGCTGCTGGGCGTGCGCGGCGTATGCATCATCGGACATGGAGCGTCGAACGATCGCGCGATTATGAACGGCATTCGCGTGGCCGCCGAGTTCGCACAGGCCGAGGTCAACAGCGGCATCGAATCCGCGCTGCGAGCCACAACTCCTCTCGCGGCAGAGTGATATTTACACTTGCAGGCGACGTGGACCGATGGCCACGGCGCAGAGGTTGTACCAACGCCCGAATGGCCAGCGCCGTCTGTCACTCGATCTTGAAGACCGTGCCCTTGTTGTATGTACCACCATACCCTGTTGTTCCATAGAGGTTACCGGCACTGTCCGTAATCAGACCTGCTAGCGGAGTCTGCCCATCTGTTCTGCTTGCGCCGAAGGAGTAGAGAACCGTCTCCGTGCCGCTTAGCGTATGGGGTGTGTTCGTGCTCGGACTGCTACCGCACGACCATGGCCAGCGAAACAATCAGTGACAAGCTGCTGCGCAATAGATTCTGCTTCATTGGTGCCCTTTCGATCTGACACACAACAATCTCTGCCGCTTACGGATATTGATAACGTTGGAGTTCATGATAGCTCATCGCCTGCGTTTTTTGGCGGACGGAAAGATGGAATTTAATTTGGGTCAGGCATATAGACCGCATGGATTGACGGCTATAGCGCAGTCCTTCAGCCCGCAGAGAATTGGTGAGAGATGCGGACTTAGAGCTTCGCCCCAGGCTAAATATAGGACAGGCTGTTGGCCCTTAGCCATGCAAAGAAAAGTCAAAAAAAGCAAAGGCCAAAACAGATTCCCTACGGGAATGACAAACCCAAAAAACAGCAACGGCAAAAGCCGCAGGTTTAACGTTCGTTGTACATCCCACCCAACGCGATGAGATTGCGATGGATGGGGCACCCGAACTTTTGGGGGATGAGGAATGTGAAGAACCAAAAGAAAAAGCAGATTCTAGGATGAAAGCTCTGCAGGAGAAGGATCGCCGATTTGACAGAGTAGTTCTTCCACGGGAGCTTCGCTGATAGCGCAAGATGCGACGCGACGGGAGGTAATGCGAGATTTGACCGAGCGCAGACCGACTACAACTAGAATGACTACCTCCGGCTCGATGGGCTGGCGATAGTCCATCAGCGGGTGGGTGGTGTAGTAGGCGATGGGAAAGAGAAGGATTGAGAGCAGGTAGGGCAAGGCGGCAACGGGATCGCGGCGCCACCAGCCGATGCCGCCGACGAGCATCAGCAGAGTGAGGCTGGAGCAGAAGAAAACGTTGGGGAGTTGGGTGGGTTCCTGACGGCGGTAGCTAGGGTCGAGGCTCCAAAATCCGGTCCAGTAATTGAGGATACGGCGCACAGTAAGGCGATAAAAGAAGGCGCGATTATGCGCGACAAAGTCCTTTACTATCTCCTGCTTATGAGCAATATATTGAATCTCTCCTTGAGATTGGTAAAGAACCATCTCATCGGGGTTGCTGGCCGGGTGGGTCCAGGCGAGGGTCGGGTTGGTGTCATCACCGTTGTTGGCGGACCAGAACTCGTACCAGAAGCAGTCGCGGACTGGGCATAAGACATGCATTACCTTATAGTTGCGGACAGTCCACGGGGTAAGTACAAGAAACAGACCAAAAGCGGCGAGCAAGGCGCGCCGGAAAATGTCTCCACAGAATGGGCCGGTGAAGAAGCCAAGCCCAGCGACGCGGCGCAGCATCCAAAGACGAGCTATCGGAAGCAGCAGTAGCACTGGGGCAAGCGAGAAGACGGCGGGGTTGGAGAGACCGGCAAGGCCGTATAGCGCTCCGAAGCCAAGCCAGCGCAAGGGCCGATCCCGATGCAGAGTGAGCGCAAGGTAGAAGCAGGTGGTGATAAGCAGCGAGGTGAGGGAGAACTCCCATACGCGGCCGACGGAGAAGTAGATGGAGAAGGGATAGATGGCCCATCCCCATGCGGCAAAGGCGGCAACCCGGGCGTTGATCGAAAGCCTTGCGGCTAGATAGATCGGAATGCAGGTGAGCGCTGAGCAGAGGCCGTTGAAGGTGAGAATCGCCAGTGCTGACTTGGCGGAATAGAGACCGAAGAGCTTGAAGATTCCTGCAAGAATGTAGGGGTAGAGCGGCGGAAGCAGCGCGGTGGGGCCGGAGAGATGGAAGAAGGGCGAGGAGAAGCCTTGGTGATGAACGATCGAGCGGGCGATCCATCCGACCTCGTTGCCGAAGCGCTCAAAGTGATTGGCGGGGTCGGTGAGATCGCGGAAGGTGAGGACAACGATGATCATGCGCAGGGCAAAGGCTGCGGCGACAATTCCAAGGAGAATACGCTTGCTGGAGGGTCGGGAAGACTGGGCACTGTAATGTGTTGTGCTGTCGAGATTGGGCTGTCGAATTGCTGTCGCCATAGGCCTTCGGGGATGTGGTATAGCGGTCGGGCTGCCGTGTGACGGATCTTGCAATTTATGCGGGCTTGCTATGAGGGCGGAAGTCGTGGGAGTCGAAGAATTCTCGCTAACAAACTCCTTAATTGAATTTTATCCCATTTGGATGTAGCGCAAGGCGGAAAGATTGCGGATCTGCATCGAAAGTGTTACCTATGGCATGGCATCGCCCCCCAGACTGACTTCTAGCAAGCCAGCCTTGACAGTTACGGCGGTGGCGGATTGACTGGAGACAGCGGCAAGGAAGTATCCGATGCTGCGCTGGAAGGCGGCTATGACGATGGCTCGAATGGTTCGGTGTTCATTAATACAGGCTAGCAACGAGGTTGCAGCGGCTAACGGCGAGAGCGCTGAGGCTAATGGAAAATCTGACTCCCTGGCCGAGATTAAGCGGGCGATGGTGGCAAAACACGTCGTAATGATTCGGCAAGCCGTGGCGGACGGAGCACAGATCGTGTGCCTACAGGAGTTCTTCAACGGGCCGTACTTCTGCGCCGAAAAGAGTCCGCGATGGCAGAGTGGCTCCGAGAGGATTCCCGACGGTCCGACCGTGCAGGCGATGATGGCACTGGCCAGAGAGCTGGGCGTGGCCTTGGTGGTGCCTATCCACGAGACGGCGGGCGAGGGAGTTTTTTACAACTCGGCGGCTGTAATTGCACGCGACGGCGCGTTTCTGGGGACCTACCGCAAGGCACACCTGCCGAACGCCGCTCCGGGATTCTGGGAGAAGTACTACTTCCGCCCCGGCGACTCAGGCTTTCCCGTTTTCGATCTGGGATTCTGCAAGATCGGCGTTTATCTCTGCTACGACCGGCACTTTCCCGAGGGCGCACGGGTGATGGGACTCAACGGCGCACAGATAATCTTCAATCCTTCGGCGGTGATCGCGGGACCGAATGAGTTTCTGTGGAAGATCGAGCCGCCAGCAATGGCGGTGGCCAATGGATGCTTTGTAGGCGCGGTCAATCGCGTGGGAACCGAGGAGCCGTGGAATATCGGTGAGTTTCTGGGTCAAAGCTACTTCTGCAATCCACGAGGGAAGATTCTGGCGGAGGGGTCACGCCATCAAGATGAGATCGTGACCGCTGATCTCGATCTGGATTTGATCGGTGAGGTTAGGAGGGTCTGGCCCTTCGATCATGATCGGCGACCGGATTTATATGGCGATCTTGTGAAAACATAGAGAGCGGAACGTAGGAGATTAGATGGACATGGTGAAAAGTACGGAGTTCCAGCGTCGCTTTCCCGATCTACATCCGGCACTGGAAGCGCGGGCTGCGGTGGTCGAGGCGAATCGCTACCTGAACTGCTTCGACGCGCCCTGCATGGGAGCCTGTCCAACGCACATCGACGTGCCGGGATTTATTCGCAGAATCGCAGAGGGGAATGTCTCGGGCGCAGCGAAGACAATTCTGGGGGCGAATGTTTTGGGGGCGAGTTGTGCGCGGGCCTGTCCGGTGGATGTGCTGTGCCAGGGAGCCTGCGTGCTGCACGCCAAGCATGAAAGGCCAGTGGAAATTGGTAGGCTACAGCGATTTGCAGTGGAAAGCTTCTACGACGCGGGCGGGCGACTGTCGCTCGGCCAGCGCGTGCAGCGGACCGAGCAGGTGACATGCATCGGCGCTGGACCGGCGAGCTTGAGCTGTGCGGCGGAGCTGAGGCAGTTGGGGTTTCGGGTGAAAATTGTCGAGCGGCGCGCGCTGCTTGGCGGGCTGAACACATACGCAATCGCAGAATACAAATTGCGTACAGCAGACAGCGTGCGCGAGGCCGAGATGGTGCGCGGACTGGGCGTTGAGTTTGAGACCATCGATGTTGACGCAGCCAGGTTGCTGGAAATTGAACGCACAAGCAATGCAGTCTTTCTAGGCGTGGGGTTGGGCGCGATGCATCGACTGGAGATTGAGTGTGTGGCTGAAGTGGGTGCAGATAGAATTATCGACGCACTGCGGTTTATCGCTTGCTACAAGACCGGCGCGCCGCTTAATGCAGGGCAACGCGTAGTGGTGATTGGAGCGGGAAACACCGCGATCGACGCGGCCTGCGCTGCGCGGAGATTGGGCGCGGAGTCGGTGACAATTATCTATCGGCGCGGACGCGAGCGGGCTTCGGCCTTCAACTTTGAGATTGAGCACGCAATGCGCGAGTGCGTGGAGTTTATTTGGTGCGCAGTGCCGGTTTCGATTGCAGAGACGACGAGCGGAGTCTCGCTCGGCTGTGTGAGCGTATCGACCGACGATACAGGGCGACTGGTGCCAGTTACGGGTACAGAGTTTGTGATCGAGTGCGACGCGGTGATTCCGGCGATTGGACAATCGCCGCAAGTGGAGCTGCTCACGCGAGTGCCGGGGCTGGTGTTCGAGGACGGACGCGTGGTGATTGATTGCGCGACCGGGCAGACGGCTAATCCGAAGTACTTTGCGGGCGGCGATTGCGTCAACGGCGGGCGCGAGGTGGTCGATGCTGTCGCCGATGGCAAGCGCGCTGCGTTGGGAATTGCAGCGTTGCTGGATGGCACGAGGGTTGACGACGCAAAGACCGATACTGGGATCCTTCACCTCGCACAGAATGACGGCGTAATAGTCGGTGCTCAGGATGACTATGTGGACCTGAAACGGCCTTCTACAGAGGTGGCGATTGGCTGATCTTAGGACAGACTTCGCGGGAATCGTGAGTCCAAATCCGTTCTGGTTGGCGAGCGCGCCGCCGACCAACTCCGGCGAGCAGATTGTGCGCGCCTTTGACGCGGGATGGGGCGGCGCTGTGTGGAAGACGATTGGTGCGACGGCGGTCAACGTCAGTTCACGCTACTCGTCGGTCGACTGGGGCGGCGAGCGGATGATGGGCTTCAGCAATATCGAACTCATCAGCGATAGGACGGTCGAGGAGAATCTGCGCGAGATGGCCGACATCAAGCGGCGATACCCAGGGCACGCGGTGATTGCGAGCTTGATGGTGGAGTCGACGCGCGAGGCTTGGCACGATATTGTGAAGCGCGCTGAGGGCGCGGGAGCGGATGGTTTGGAGCTGAACTTCGGCTGTCCACACGGAATGAGCGAGCGCGGGATGGGGTCTGCCGTGGGGCAGGTGCCGGAGTACACCGAGCGGATTACGGCGTGGGTGAAGGAGGTCGCGCGCACCCCGGTGCTGGTGAAGCTGACGCCCAACGTCACCGACATTCGCGCCATCGCGCAAGCGGCGCGGCGCGGCGGGGCCGATGGTTTGAGTGCGATCAATACGATCAACTCGATTACGGGCGTGGACCTCGATACGTTTGAACCGAGACCCAACGTCGATGGGATGAGCTCGCATGGCGGATACTGCGGGCCGGCGGTGAAGCCGATTGCGTTGAATATGGTGCAGCAGATCCTGTCGGATGACGCTGCGACGCCGGTCTCGGGCATCGGCGGCATCGGCAACTGGCGCGATGCCGCGGAGTTTTTGTTGATGGGTTGCACGTCAGTACAGGTGGCGACGGCGGCGATGCACTATGGCTATCGCATCGTCGAGGAGATGATCGACGGGTTGAGCGAGTGGATGGACTCGAAGGGGTTCGCATCGATTGAGGATTATCGCGGCAAGAGCTTGACCAAGATTACCGAGTGGAAGCATCTAAATCTCAACTACAAGATTGTGGCGCGTATCGACGAGTCGCTGTGCATCGGATGTCAGTTGTGCCACATCGCCTGCTGGGACGGCGCGCATCAGTGCATCCACGTTAACCGCGTGAGTGGTATGGTGGACGGGCCAGTCG
>CAZPZL010000026.1:0-790 GCA_964590925.1 uncultured Granulicella sp. | reverse complement strand
GAGAGAATTGTGACTACACCAATCGCCAAGCTGGACAAGGGTAAAACGCATGTTGGTCCTTATGCTACCTCACTCGAACGGATTCCGCGCGTCGATGAGACCGAGTGCGTTGGGTGCAATCTTTGCTCGCTGGTCTGCCCGGTGGAGAGGTGCATCACAATGGTCGAGCAGGCGACGGGAATTGCGTCGGAGAGCTGGGCCGAACGGACGAGTGTGACAACGGCAGACGAGCGCTAAGTGAGGAACATATGGGGACTTTGATTCGGGGCGGACGTGTAGTGAGCGCGGCGGGGTCGGAGTTGGCCGATGTGCTCGTCGAGGGCGAGAAGATTGCGCGCGTTGCGGCTGGTATCGACGCGAGCGGGCACGAGGTTGTGGACGCTACGGGGCTGCTGGTGCTGCCCGGCGGGATCGACGTGCATACCCATCTCGACATGCCGTTTGGCGGGACGGTTAGCTCGGACGACTATGAGTCGGGAACGCGCGCGGCGGCGATTGGTGGAACTACTACCGTTGTCGATTTTGCGATTCAGTCGCGCGGCCACTCGATGACGGATGCGTACAAGACGTGGCGCGCGAAGGGAGAGGGGAAGGCTTGCATCGACTACGGACTACACATGGCGGTAACGGATTTGGGGCCGAATGATGTGTGGCTGGACGATGTGGACCGCATGGTGGCCGAGGGGATTACCAGCTTCAAGATCTTCATGGCTTATCCCAATTCGCTGATGGTCAACGATGCGATGATCGTCAAGCTGATGCAGCGAACGGCCAAGCTGGGCGTGCTGGT
>CAZPZL010000025.1:0-15132 GCA_964590925.1 uncultured Granulicella sp. | reverse complement strand
GGGGGGGGGGGGGGGGGGGGGGCGGGGCCGGAAGCGTAATCCCGTCGCTTGCGGCTAATTTGGTCAGCATCCCCATATGATTGTGCATCGTCTTCATTGCATTAGCGGTAGCGGTGGCAAGATCGGGGTCCGCGGCCACCTCCGCCTCGCTGTAGAAGGCGTGCATGTCCTTGATGTGCGCCTTGAAGATGTAGGTAACGTACTCGGCGTCAAAGTCCTTACCGGAGAGTCCGCTCAGCTTGTCGAACTCAGCCTGATCCTCTTTATTCATCTTTTTGGGCAGAAGCACACCGAGCGCGTCAGCGACCGTGCTGAGGTCCTTGTTAACCGCCGCGTGGTCATCGGCCAACTTCTGCGCGACAGGCTTCAGGTCGGCTCCGCCCTTTTGCGCTGCCAGCTCGCCCAGCTTAATCTCTGCGATGCCGCCCTCGACCGCCGTGCGCACAAAGGAGCGGTCGGCCAACTGTTGCCCGCTCAGGCCGGGAGCGCCGAGCGTCTCACGCATCGATGTCGCAGGCTGCGAGCCTTGCGTCGTCCCCTGCGCACCGCTGGCAGGCTGGGACAGGCTCTGATCCACCTGCGCCGTCAAGGCCAGTGGCAAGGCCATCGCTCCAACAATCGTAACCCATCCCCATCTGCTCATAGCCTGCTCCTCCATCCATGGCTGCCTACACCAGCCGCGACCGCGGCCCGACATCGTGGCTCACAACTCGCTGAAATTGGTACTTCCTATCAGGAGCGCTATCCTATCTCTATCGGCTAGGCGGTGGCAACCACTCTTTTCGAGTTCCATAAACCGTTGAGTCTCAACTTATCCCAGAGGAGCCACCGCCAGCAATGTCCGACACGACCGATTCGAATTCACCCAGCAAATTGTCCTGCCATCCGCCGGTGGCCCGCCGCGATCCCAAGCCCACAACGCTGCACGGAGTCGTTCTACGCGACGACTTCGGCTGGATGCGTAACAAATCCTCACCCGAGACCATCGCCTACCTGGAAGCCGAGAACGCCTATACCGCTGCGGTCATGGCTCCCACTGACGAGTTGCAGGCCAAGCTTTACACAGAGATGCTCTCTCACATCCAGGAGACCGACGAGAGCGTTCCCTATCGGCTGGGCGAGTGGTTCTACTTCACACGCACGGTCGAGGGCAGCCAGTATCCGATCCACTGCCGCCGACGCGCAGTTGACCCCGACTCGAACTCTGCATATGACGCCGCGCAGCCAGAGCAGGTCATCCTCGACGTAAATCAACTGGCCGAGGGCAAGCCATTTATGTCGATCGGCGAGATGGCCGTCAGCCCGGACGGTAATCTGCTGGCCTACTCGACCGACCAGACCGGCTTCCGCCAGTACACGCTTCATGTTCGCGACCTGAGTAGGGGAGCCGACCTCGATGACACTGCCGAACGCGTCGGCTCCATCGCCTGGGCGGCGGACTCGCGCACCCTCTTCTACACCACCGAGGACGAGACCACCAAGCGTCAGGACCGCCTCTTTCGACACACGCTGGGCGCGCCCGTCGCCGACGACGTGCAGGCCTTCCACGAGCAGGACGAGCGATTCAACCTCGGCATTGGCCGCACCCGCGACGGACTCTACCTGATGGTCGAATCCGGTAGCCACACCACCAACGAGGTTCGCTATCTGGCTACCGACAACCCCACGAGCGAACTGATCCTTATCGCCCCACGCATGGACGAGCAGGAGTACTACCCGGATCATCGGAATGGTTTGCTCTACATCCGCACCAACGATGTGGGCAAGAACTTCCGCGTCGTTACCGCGCCGGTAGATGCACCCGACCGCGAAAACTGGCGCGAGCTGATCTCGCTCGACGAGGAGCACCCGTTGG
Source organism: uncultured Granulicella sp. (assembly GCA_964590925.1). Taxonomy (GTDB): domain Bacteria; phylum Acidobacteriota; class Terriglobia; order Terriglobales; family Acidobacteriaceae; genus Edaphobacter. Next base: position 13,277 of record CAZPZL010000025.1, on the reverse strand, counting down.
AGGACTTCGACCTCTTCCAATCCTTCGCCATAGCCAGCCGCCGCAAGCTCGGCCTGCCCACGTTAGAAGTCCTCCGCTTCACCAGTGATTTGGCGTCGTCCACCAACCCCAATTTGTTGTCATCCCGCAGCGAAGCGGAGGAATCTGCTTCTCCAACTCCCACCCTCGCCCCGCCTATCGCCATTGCCTTCCCGGAGCCAACCTACTCGGCTTCGACGCACGTCAACCGCATCTTTACCACCAATGTCTTTCGCTATAGTTACCAGTCGCTGGTCTCGCCGCCGTCGGTATATGAGTACAACGTTGTGCGCGTGCAGTCGGATGGACCCATCGGTGAGTCCAAACTACTAAAACAGCAGGCCGTTCCCGGCGGCTTCGACCCCGCCCGCTACGCCTCTGAACGCGTATGGATCACGGCAGGCGACAGCGTCAGAGTGCCAGTCTCGGTCGTCTACCGACGCGACAGCTTCCAGCGCAACGGGGCAAATCCGCTCTACGTCTACGGCTACGGATCGTATGGCTATCCGCTGCCGGTGGGCTTCAGCCCGACGCGGCTCTCGCTGCTGGATCGCGGCGTCGTCATGGCCTACGCGCACATCCGCGGCGGCGGCGAGTTGGGCGACGCGTGGCACGACGCGGGCAAAATGTCAGCTAAAATGAACACCTTCACCGACTTCATCGCCGCCACTGAGCAACTGGTCGCCCAGCGCTTCGGCGATCCCGCGCGCATCGCCATTGAAGGCGGCAGTGCCGGAGGCCTGCTGATGGGTGCGGTCGTCAACATCGCCGCCGCCGCAGGCAAACCCTTGCTCTTCCGCGTCGTGCTGTCGCACGTCCCCTTCGTCGACGTGATGAACACCATGCTGGACGCGACCCTGCCACTGACCGTCGCCGAGTATGAGGAGTGGGGCAACCCGAACGAGCCAGAGGCTTTCCGCACGATGCTCGCCTACTCTCCGTATGACAATTTGGAGAGCCTCGCAGGCAAGCCCACGCCCGCCATGCTGGTCAAGACCAGCCTGAACGACTCGCAGGTCATGTACTGGGAGCCGGCAAAATATGTGGCGAAGCTCCGCACCCTTAAGCGCGACGCCACACCCCTGCTGCTGCACATCAACATGGACGCAGGCCACGGCGGCTCATCTGGACGCTACGACTATCTCAAAGAGATTGCCTTCGACTATGCCTTTCTGCTAACCCAGCTTGGAGTGGTTGCCACGGGTTAAACCGTTTATCCCAGCTTGGCCAGTTCGACAGCTGCGTCCCGTGCGTTCTTGCTGCTTGGGTCAAGCGCGACTGCCTTCTTCAGATGCAGGATGGCGTCGGCCTTGTCGTTGAGTTTGCTATAGGTCATTCCCAAGTGGAACTGCATTGCTGCATCGTCCGGGGTTGACTTCAGCGCGCCCTCTAACAAGTCGCGTGCCGATCCGTAACTTCCCTTGTAGTAATAGACCCATGCCAGCGTATCGGCTGTCTGTGGTGAATCTGGCAGCAACCGCCGCGCCGTCTGCGCAAGCGTCAATGCCACATCCACATTCTGCCCGGACTCCACCATCAGGTAGGCCAGATCGTTAGTTGCCCGCGCATTGTTGGGATCCAGTTGAACGGCTTTCTTGAAGAAGTCCGTCGCCTTCGCGGGATCACCCTTGACTTCCTCCAACGAGCCCAGAACCTCAAGCCCGTGGGCGTCGCTGGGGTGCGAATTCTCCCAGTTCTGCCACGCCGAGATCGCAGAGTCTACCTGTCCTGCTCCCACCGCAGCTCGAGCATAAGCATCGATTGCATTGGAGTTTGCCGGACTCAACTGCATCGCCCGCTGCGAGCTATCCAGTGCGCCCTTGAAATCCCGCAACTGCAACTGCAACGACGCCATCTCCAGATAGATCCCGCCATTCGATGGCGACTTGGCAATCTGCGCCTGCACCCGCTGCAATGCCTTGGCTGGCTGCTTTGCCTTCATGTCGTAGGAAACCAGAATCGCCAGCGCTCGCAGCGAGTTTGGATCCTTATCCAGCGACTTCTGCACCAGCGCCGTCCCCTCGGGAGCCTTGCCTTGAATCAGGCGAAGCTCGCCCAGCGCCAGCAGCGCCACGGGGTTGTCCGGGCTCTTTTGCAACGCCGTTTGATAGTCCGCTGCGGCCTTGTCGAACTCCTTGCGGCTGGTCTCCGCCGTTCCCCTCCACAGGTATGGATCGGCCTGCTCCGGGTGCACCTGAATCGTCTTTTCGGCTATATCGCTGAGTGCTCCCGCATCATTGCGCCGAATGGCGACCTGAGCCAGCCCGGCAGCCGCCTCCATGCTGCCCGGATTCAGTTTGAGCGCTCCTTGAAAGTTGGTCTCCGCGGTCCCTAGATCGTTCTTGCCCAGTGACACCTGCGCCAACAGAATATGCGTCTGCGCATTGCTCGGATTATCCTTGACCGCCTTCTGTAGCAGGTTGAACGCTTCGTCGGGCTTGCCCGTATTCAGCAGCAGAAGCGCGTTGAGCGTCTGCACCTCGGGATTGCCAGCGTTATTCTTGGTCAACTCTGCCGCCACTGTCTGTGCCTTGGATAAGTTCCGCTTCTCAAACAGTACGCGCGCGTAAGCCAGCTTGATGGCGACACTCTTTGGGTACTTCGCGGTCAGATCCGCAAAGACTGGCTCAGCGCGATCCGCCTGCCCCGTTCTAGCGTAGAAATCCTTCAGCACCACCGCGGCCTGCTCGTTGTCGGGGAGGTCGGTCACTGCCTGATGCAGTGCCTGCTCGGCGCGGTCCTTGCTGCCCTCACGCAGGTAGAGTCCGGCCAGCGCGACCCGGACCGTCAGATTCTCCGGTGCGATCTTGACCGCCGTCAGATACTGCTGCTCGGCGCCCTGTAGGTCGCCCTTCTTCACCAGCAGTTCGGCCAGCACTAGATGCGGCGTTGCGTCCTTACTGTCGAGCGATGCTGCCTTGCCCAGCTCCGCCTCCGTCTGCACCTCGTTGCCAGGACTGGCTGTCAGCAGCAGCGCCTCCGCCGTATGATACTTCGCCTGACTGGGATCTATCTGCAGAGCGCGCTGAATCTGCTGCAAAGCTCCTGTGTTGTCACCCCGCCGCTGGGCCACACCCGCCAACAGAGCATACGCATCGGCGTAGTTGGGATTGATCGCCAGTACAGCCCTGGCCTGCTCTTCGGCGCGATCTGTGGCTCGTCCCGCCAGCAGCATATCGCCCAGGTCGATGCGCGCCGCAAGATTCGCCGGACTCAGCTCGACGGTCTTCATCAACTCCCAGTAGGCTGGCTGTTGGCTGTTCAGCTTCTCGTAGGTCTTAGCCATCTCGTAGTGCGCGTCGCCGAAGTTCTTGTCGATTTTCAAGGCATTGGAGAACTGGATGGCGGCCTCCTTGTACTTGCCCGCCGCCTCGTACCGCTTGCCGCTCTCCAAATACTTCTGCTTGCGCACGTTCGGATCGCGGTTGCACCCCGCAGTCAACGCGAACATTGCCGATACCAACAACACCGCCGAGATTCCTTGCACCCTACCTACATTAAACATTGGCCTACTCCTCTTTGCTTACCGTCCACTTCAATTCTTCACCCGCAATCGGTTCACGCAAACTCAATTGGGCACATACTCCGGCAACTGTGACACGATCTGTTCGGCGAAGGCGACCGCGCGCGCATGGGCCTCTGCCCTCTGCTCGCCGGGAACTATCGGGGTTATGATGCGGACCAAGGCCGCATCGGTGCGTCCATAGCGGATCGAGTCCGCCAAAGTATACAGCTTTGCCGCGTAGTCTCCCGCAATACTGCGCCCGTGCATCTGGTACCAGTACAGCACCTCCTGAGTCGAATTGCCGTTGCCGATCAGATACTCGCCGACGCGGATCTTCCTCCCTACCCCGTCATTGCCAACTGACCCGTTCAGCTCCGTCACCCCCGACTCCAGAAAGGTCCATCCCGCTCCTGGCAGACAGTTCTGCGGCGAGTGGATCGACTGTCCCGTGCGCTGCGTCGCAAAGTAGCCGATAAACAGCCCAATCGGCGCGCTATCCCCTGGCATCTGCGAAGCCGACTGCAATGATGGCAACCCAGCAAGAGGCGCGGGCAAATCAGGCGGCGCGGAGTACATTCGGTTCAAAAAGTCTCCCTTGCCCAGAATCTGCAACGCGTCGGGGTTGATGGCAACGTCTATCCCCGTACGCGCGCCAAAGCTCATCGGCAGCTCGTGCAGCGGACGGCTGGGCAGAACCCGGTCCACATCTCCACGCACATACAGCAGCAGAGCTGTTGCGGCCAGCAGCAACAGCACAGCCCAGAACTGCATTGGCATTCTGCGAAAAGAAACCCGCCGAGAAGCACACATGCCGCGCTCCTTTTGCCTCTGCCCACCAGCCCCATCGCCCGATGCACCAGATAAAGGCACCCCAGCGAGACCAGAAACATCAGCCAGCCGGAGAACTCGTGGAAGAAACCCATTGCCTTGTCGGGATCCCAGTACTGTACGCAAAGCCCCGTTCCGAAGATGCGAGCCACGTTGGCTGCAACCGCAATCGGTAGCGCTGCCAGCGCCAGCAGTACGCGCCGCCTCGTCCCCTGCTCCAGAAAGTAGCCGTATATCACGGCGACCGTAAACAGGCTCATCAGCGAGCGAATGCCGCTACAGGCCTCGGCGACCTCCAGTTGTATCGCGGGCAGTTGAATGACGTTTCCCTCGCGCAGCACGGGCACCCCAGCCAGCGGCAGCAGGTCGCTGGCAAACCGCGAGGCTAGCAGTTGCAGCGGAAAGGTAATCTGGTTGAAGAGAATCGTCGGCAGTGGAATCGCCAGCAGAAGCACAAACAGTACAAACTTCACCCGCCCCAGCATAGCCTTGCCTAGCAGCGTCCAAACCAACCCCGCCACCAGCAATACAAACGAAGTCCGCTGTAGGAACAAGTCCGCGCCGAAGACGCCCAGCAGCAGCTCGAACAATCCTGCCACCACTATCCAAATCCCGTCCCAGCTCGGTGCAATCGCCGTCTCACCCAGTACGACACGGTTATCCCATAGTAGAAACGCGGCAAAAAAAGGAATCAAAAATCCGTGCGAAAAGTCGGGCAACTCGGCCCAGTCCGTCACCAGCTTCACCGCAATGGCGTGGTACAGCACAACCAGCAACGCGACCAACACCAGTGTGGGCCCACTCGCATTCAGAGCAGACGCCAGTGTAGCCTCGGGGTTTTTCTCGACCGCCTCCGAGTTCACGCGCATACCCTCCTGAAACGCTTCCAACAATGCAACAATCGATCAATACTATAGAAATACTATAGCCCGACAATGCTAAATCACGGCAATTCCAAGCCCTACGGATTTATCGCATGTAGTTGTCTCCGCGACAGTATCACATTCGCTCCATTGCTTGCCCGCCATATCTTTTGAGATACATGATTCCGTAAACACGCAGCCGAGCCACGAACCACGTTATAAAATCGCCTTGTCCGCTACTTGTCTGCGACTTCACAACGCTGAAAGGCATCCAAGAAGTACTATGCGCAGAGTTTTGCTCAATCGGACGTTTAGCTTTGAACGTGCTGGCAATCGGCAGGCAACTCGTACGAATGCACCGCCTGACTTTTCGATGCGTACAGCATAAATTCGTACAACAGAGCAATTCCAATGATGGTAGGGACCATGAAACAACTTCGCAGTTCGCTCTTTTCGATCTGGCTTCTTCCGGCTCTGTCTGTGGGTCTGGCCCAGCAGGTTGGCAGGCCGGTGCTTCCCATCGACCCAAACGTCGCACCAGCTGCTGTGCCCGCCAGCGTACCGACTGCACCTGTGACGCCCTCCGTAGCCTCAGCCGTCACGGCCAACTACATCATCGGGCCGGACGACTCCCTGCAAATCATGGTCTGGAAGGAGCCCAACCTCTCCACGACGCTGCCTGTCCGCCCTGACGGCAAGATCACGCTGCTCCTCATTGGAGACATTCCCGCCGCCGGATTAACTCCTCTGCAACTGGCCGCCGACATCACAACTCGCCTCAAACAGTTCCTCACCGACCCGGTCGTCGATGTCACCGTCCTGGCCGTCAACAGCAAGCACGTCTTCCTGATCGGAGAGATTATGCACGTAGGCCCGCTCGCCATCACTCCCGGAATGACTATCCTGCAAGCCATTGCAACCGCTGGCGGCTTGACACCCTACGCTAACAAAAAGCACATCTATATACTGCGCGGAGAACCCGGCCATCAGCAGAAGATCCCATTTGACTACACCCGAGCGGTCAAAAAGGGAGACATGCAGGGCGTCGCCCTCACACCCGACGACACAATCGTGGTGCCCTGATGACGACCACCCAACGTAATCTCCCACTCGCCGCCGTGCTTCTTCTGCTTCTCTCAGCAGCTGCCTACGCGCGCGCGCAGGCACTGCCCGCCGCCGAAGCCTCGCCCATCTCCACCGGGTTTACACTGCCTCATGCCGCAGGCTCACTCAACTACGCCGTCAGCGCATCGGAGAGCATCGCCAGCAACCGCTTCGGCAACTCCGGCACCAGCGCCTACAGCAATTTCTCTGGCGACTTGGCCTTCATCACAGACAGTCAGCGCGATCCCTTCAGCATGGTCTTCTCCGGTGGACGCTCCTGGACCACATCCAGCCAGCCTTCCTACAGCTTTCTGAATCTCGCCATGTCTCAAGTTGTTAGCCTCAAGCGCTGGAACTTCGTCCTCTTGGACTCGGTCAGCTACATGCCGGGAACCGCATCCACGGGACTGTCCGGCGTTGCTGGCGTAGGCGATCTTGGTGCTGGCACCATCTCCACCGGCGAAGACACTGGCCAGGGCGTGCTCACCGGCTACTCCACGCGTGTCACCAACACCAGCTCGCTCAGCATCCAGCGGCAGATCACCGGCAAAACCTCTATATACGCCGCAGGCTCATACACCATGACACGCTTTCTCAGCAACTCGTCCAGCAACGGCAACAACCCTGGTCTGGACAACAACGGCGAAACCGCAAGCCTCGGCCTCAGTCACCGCCTAGACGCGCGCAACACCATTGGTGCGGGCTACGCCTATACGAACAGCACATACACCGGTAATAACTACGGCGTCCCCGAACCCGGCTTTAGCAGCCAGACCGCTCTCGGGCAATACACCCATCAATTCACGCGCAAGCTGGGGATAAGCGCCTCCGCCGGACCCGAGTGGACAACGGTGGACTCCGCTGGCAGTTCAACTTCGACCAGCCTCTTCGCCGATCTCTCGGCCACCTACACTGGTCAGTTTGCCTACTCCGCGCTCTCCTATAGACGCAGCACCAACGGCGGCTTCGGCGTGGTTGGCGGATCACTCTCCGACAGCGTTGACTTCACCACCGGACGAACCTTTATCCGAGTGTGGCGCTGTTCGGCCACAGCGGCCTACACCCGTACTGAAAACCTTCCCACGGCATTCGTCGTTCCCTTCACTTTCCACACCGAAGTCGCTGGCGGACAGATCTCCCGCGCGCTTGGTCGCAACCTCTCCACCTACGTCAGCTACACAGTGGAAAACCAGACTAATCAGGGAATCGCCCCCACCGTTGATCTCTTCAGCGGCCTTAATCAGGTCGTTGGATTCGGACTGATCTACGCGCCCGCCGCCATTCATCTGGGACATCAATAAGGAGCCCGTCATGCTAGGCCATCGACCACTCACCTCCGACGATTACCTCGCCATCCTCAAGAAGCGTTGGTGGCTCATCGTCATTCCAGCCTTCATACTTTGCATTGCTGGCATCGTCGCCACCTCCTTCATTCCGGCGCAGTATGTCTCCAAGACCACCGTGCAGATCGACCAGCAAAAAGTCTCCGCCGATCTGGTCAAGCCCGCTATCACTGAGGATATTAATAGCCGCCTCGACTCGATGGAACAGCAGATATACAGCCGCTCCAGTCTGCAGGCCATTGTGGAAAAATTCGGCCTCTATGCCACCGGGCATCTGTCGATGGATGATCGCGTGGCACTGGCCCGCAAGAACACCGACATTAAAGAGTCCACCACTGGCTTCGCCCACTCCGGCGGCTCACCCGGCTTCGACATCACCTTCACCGCAGCTGACGCCCACACCGCCCAGATGGTTTGCGCCGAGATCACCTCTGAGTTTACCGCCGCCAACCTCCGCTCCCGCGAGGCTACCACGGAGGGCACCAACGACTTCCTCCGGGAGCAGCTCAACAACGCCAAGACCACACTTGATGATCAGGATGCCAAGCTCGCCGCCTTCCAGCGTCAGTATTTCGGGATGCTACCTCAAGACGAGGCCAACAACGTCAACATTCTCGGCTCGCTCAACACCCAACTCGAGTCAGCCAACCAGTCGCTCGCCCGCATGGATCAGGACAAGAGCTACATGGAGGCGATGCTCGCAGAGCAGGTGCAACTGGCTCAATCCTCGCCCAGTAGTAGTACCACCGCTCTTGCCCCACAGACTGAGGAGAAGGAGTTGCAGGAGCTTCTCGCCCAGCAGTCCGAGCTATCCACCCACTACACCGCAGATTATCCCGACGTCATTGCCGTTAACCACAAGATCGCCGACCTGCGTAAAAAGATGGCGCAAGCGCCTGCGGCGCCTGTCGGAGCAGCCGTCAATGGCCCCGCCAAGATCGTCGATAGCGCAGCCATTCAGGATCTGCGCGCCCGCATTCACGCAGCGGACGTGGCGATTCAGGCCAAGCGCAGCGAGCAGGCCCAGATCAATCAACAGATTCGCGCCTATCAATCCCGTATCCAGTCCACCCCGCAGGTCGAGGAACAGTTCAAGCAACTCACCCGAGACACACAGACATCTCAGGCGCAGTACGACAGTCTTCTGGCCAAGTTGAACCAGTCGCAGATGGCCACCGATCTGGAGCATCGTCAGGAGGGAGAGACCTTTCGCGTGCTGGACGAAGCCAATCTTCCTGACAGCCCCACCTTCCCCAAGCGTGGCGTCTTCGCTGGCGGAGGATTTTTCCTCGGCCTCGCCCTCGGCCTTGCTCTGGTCGCCCTCATCGAGTATCGCAACACGGCCCTGCGTACCGAGCGCGATGTCTGGACCTTCACCAAGCTGCCCACTCTCGCCATCATTGCATGGTCCGGCGAAGTGGCAGACATCAATCCCGACAAGCTGCCCCGCCTGAAGCGGATCTTCAGTCGAAAACCCAACCCGGCCGAATCTCACACCATCGCCAGCTAGCTGCCTGAATCTAAAATCATCAACAGAATTCAGATGTTATTGCTGTTCAATGCAGAGCAAAAGCAGGTGTTCAATTGGAAGAAAGGCTCGGAACACTATGACTAGGCGTAGTCCATCGAGATCCTTCGCTGCGCACAGGATAATACCTGTTTTTCTGAAGCGAACTTTAGATTTAGGACTCTCGTTTATCTTCATTGTTACCTTACTGCCGTATTTATTGTCGTAATGCCGTAGGGGCTGAAAGGCCAACCTATAATTCAAGCAACGAGCAACTCACGCACCCCGGACAATCATGTATAAAAGTTTCTTCAAACTTCAAAGCAATCCCTTCTCAGGCAGCCCAGACCCACGCTTCCTGTACATGATGCCGCACACTCGCGAGGCCCTGGCCACGCTAGAGTACGGAATTGGCGCGCATAAGGGATTCATTGTTCTGACCGGCGAGGTCGGCACGGGCAAGACAACACTGCTGCGTCGCGCACTCAGTTCGCTCGATCAGTCCCGGGTCTTCAGCTCCTTCGTTTTCAATCCTCGCCTCGGCGTCGTCGACTTTCTCGAATTCATCCTCTCGGACTTCGGCATTCCCATCAAGGAGCGCAACAAGAGCGGAATGCTCATTCAGCTCAATCGCTGGCTGGTCGAGCGATTTCGCAATCGCGAGACCTGCGTCATTATGGTTGACGAGGCGCAGGATCTGGACTGGGAGCTGCTGGAAGAGATTCGCCTGCTCACCAACCTTGAAACCGCCAGCGAAAAGCTGGTCCAGATCGTTCTCTCCGGCCAGCCCGAGTTGGAGGAGAAACTCCGCGCCCCTGAGCTTCGCCAGCTACGCCAGCGCATCTCTCTGTGGGCGCGCACGCACGCCATCAGTGCCGAGCAGACAGCCGCCTACATTGCCCAACGCCTGCTTGTCGCCGGCTCCAGCGAGCGCACCTTCGACGACGAGGCTGTCGCCGCCATCCACCGCGCCAGCCGCGGCATTCCCCGCATCATCAACCTACTCTGCGAACACGCGCTGATCCTCGCCTACGTCGAGCAGACGCGCAAGATCCCCGCCCTCATGATTGAATCCGTGGCCCGCGATCTCGATCTCGACCCGCAACCCTTCATGGTCTCGACCACACACACTGGCATCTCGACAGCGCCCAGCGATGGATTCTCCTCCAACTCCACGCAACCGACAGCAACCCACGCGAACGCGGCATCCCACGCCGGAGGAGAGAAACAATGAGCAAGATCTACGAAGCCCTTCGTCAAGCCGAACTAGACCGCGCCAACTCTCCTGAAGTTCCCGCAGCGCAAGTACCACCTATAGATCAGGCTCCGCTCATGCCCACTGCGACCCGCGTTTCTGCCTCCACATACGCGCTCTCAGGTCCGTTCTCAGGCGGTGCAACCAGTCCGTCGCCCAAAGACACCGCACTGGTCGCGCCCTCTGACGACTTGCCCCGTACCGAATCGCTCGACCTCTCCCGCATACCCGAAATCGTCTGGAATCCTTCGTTGCACCAGCTTCCCGCGCTTGAACAGCGCGGCAGTTCGGTCGAGCAGTTCCGCAGCCTGCGCTCCCGTATGCAGGAGTTTCGTTCCCTCAACACTCTCAAGTCACTGCTCGTCTCCAGCGGCGTTCCGCAGGAGGGCAAGAGCTTCATCACCATAAATCTGGCCATCTCGTTTGCCCGCCACAAGGCCGGCCGCGTACTGCTGATCGACGGCGACATGCGCCGTCCCTCGCTACACCGGCTGCTGGGCGCGCCCGAGGGTCCGGGCCTTACCGAGTACCTGGCTGGCAAGTCCTCCCTGCTCGAAGTCATGCAGCGCCCCAAGCCCAGCACCGATGCCCATCCGCTGCCTCCCGGCCTCGCGTCGCTGATCTTTATCCCCGGCGGACGCGCCAGCGACAAAGCCGCCGATCTCTCCGGAAATCACCGTTTCGAGCAACTGCTGGCCAACGTCGCGCCCTACTTCGACTGGATTGTCGTCGATTCCTCGCCCGTCAATCTGGTCTCCGACGGAGTCAATCTCGCGCGCGCCTGTGACGGCGTCCTGATGGTCGCCCGAGGTGGCTCCACCAAGTATCCGACTGCCCAGCACGCCCTTGCTGAACTCAAAGCAGCCAAGGTTCTTGGCTTCGTTCTCAACGCCGTTGAGGAACTTCCTCCCACACAGGGGTATTATGGCTACGATGGATACGATAAGGTTGAAGAGTAGCCAAACCCATGAGTGACCGGGAGCCGCGCACGCAATGATCCGCTTCCTGAACGTCTACTATCCCACGCGGACCGTCGCCCTACTGCTTTCAGAAGCGCTGGTCGTCGTTGGCTGCTTTCTGCTTGCTACATGGGTTATGCTCGGCGATCAGGCCGTCTTTGTCCTCCAGCTGCAGTACGGCTTTCTCAAGATTGCCCTCATCACCATCGTCACTCTGATCCTCTCCTACTACTTCGATCTCTACGAGCCGCGCATCGTCTCCGCCCGATCGCAGATATACTTCCGCGTTCTTCTGGTCCTCGGCGTCGATTGCTTTGTTCTCTCGGCCTTTCTGTTACTCGATCCCGACGTAGCCATCGGTCCTTACGTCTACGTCGTCGGCTTCGCTCTTCTTGCGCCTGCGCTGTTGGCCCTGCGCCGCATCTACGAGTGGACCTGCGGACTCAAGTGCTTTCGCGAGCGTGTCTACGTCCTCGGCTCGGGCGACTACGCCCGCTCCATTGTCGAGACCATCCGCGCCCACCACGACATTGGCATGGAGGTCGTCGCCTGGGAGGACCTCCACCACATCGAGCCAGTCGAGCGTAAAAAAATCTGGATCGCCGCGCTCGAACGCATCGGCAAAGCCAATCCATCCATCCACCGCATCATTGTAGCCATGGAGCATCGCCGCGGCGAGCTGCCCGTGCAGGAACTGCTCACGCTCCGCTTCCAGGGCATCGATATTGAAGAGGACAGCCGCCTGCGTGAGCGTCTCTACGGCAAGATCCAACTCGACGGACTGCGCCCCTCCAGCTTCCTCTACAGCGAAGGATTCCGCATCCGCCCCTCGCAGCAAATCACCCGCCAGTTCGTCAGCCTTTGCGCTGCGGCCCTCGGCCTGCTTCTCTTTCTGCCGATCTTTCCCTTTGTCGTCCTGGCGGTCAAGCTCTCGTCCAAAGGCCCGCTCTTCTTCAAACAAGACCGCGTCGGCATGGGCGGACGCATATTCCAGGTCGTCAAATTCCGCACCATGTTCACCGACGCCGAAGCCCACGGCGCGCGCTGGGCCACCAAAGACGACCCGCGCGTCACCAAAATCGGCTCGTTTTTGCGCAAGACCCGCCTCGACGAGGTTCCTCAGCTCTGGAACGTCCTACTCGGCGATATGGCGCTGGTGGGCCCACGTCCCGAACGCCCCGAGTTCGTCCATTGGCTCACCGAAGAGCTTCCCTTCTACTACCTGCGTACGCTGGTCCGCCCCGGGCTCACCGGCTGGGCGCAGGTCCGTTACGGCTACGGCGCCACCCTCGCAGAAACCAAAGAAAAGCTGGAATACGACCTCTACTACATCAAACACATGACCCTCGGCCTCGACCTCCTCATCATGTTCGAGACCATAAAAACCATCCTCCGCCGCCGTGGCGCCCAGTAGACCAAATAGACCTACGATGCGAGACCTATCTCTATGACGCCCTCCACCGCATCTGTAACCAAAACACATCTTCACCTACCCCGCTCTACCGGCAAAGAACTTGATACCGAATCTGGGAATGACTACTTCGAGGCAAGGTACTACAGCAGCAGCGTTGGAAGGTTCCTCAGCCCAGACTGGAGTGCAAAAGTCGAGCCGGTTCCATATGCAAAGCTAGACGACCCGCAGAGTCTCAATCTTTACGCCTATGTGCAAAACAATCCGATGGGATAGTTGACGTGGATGGGCACGATGGATGCGCAGTTGGTGGAGTTGGAGTTAATTGCAGTCAGCTAAATTCGGAGAACTCGTTCGAGACTACTGGGGCAATGTTGTCTACCTTTATAGAGTATAAGCAGGATCAAAGTGGCACCCAATCAGGCTGGACTTATGAGCGCCGGAGAGAAAATAGGCCACAGAACGCCGCGTGAGCGGTGTTTTG
>CAZPZL010000024.1:0-15298 GCA_964590925.1 uncultured Granulicella sp. | reverse complement strand
TATTTGGCGCAGCTCTTGCCGGAACGCCGATTCTGGCGCAGACCGTGACCGTTGATTACGACCACAATATCAACTTCAACAAGTACCAGACCTACACCTGGGGCAAGATTCACGCGACCGATCCGAGTGTCGAAGACCGCCTCAGCATCGCCGCAAATCGCATTCTGGCGGGCAAATTTGTGACCGAGAAATCCTCTGGCGGCGAGTTGACTATCGTTGCTGTCGAGGTGACGGACAACAAGCAGGAGTTCATCGACTTCTATGCCGGGCTGGACGGCTTTATGTGGCAGCGCTCATGGGGCAGCGGAGGGTTTCTCGATTCCCCTGCCAAAATTCAGGAAGTTCCTCTGGACACGCTGGTTCTGGATATGTACGACACCAAGACGCACAAGCTACTGTGGCGTGGCATCGCGACTGAGCCGGTGGTCAAGAGCACTGACAAGAACGATCAGAAGATCGACAAGGCCGTTACTCAACTGCTCGGAAAATTTCCACCGAAGTTTATTAAGGCTAAGTAGGTTCGAGCTGGTTGTGCAGGGATCTCAAACTTCACTTCGCAGTGGGTTTGCACCGATTGAACATAAATGAAATGATCCAGCCGTCTCTGAGGGAGAACGGCTGGATCATTTCAATTTGGGGCCTTATTTGGCTGCCTGAGGCTTTGGAGTAGACAGCGGAAGCTTTTCCTTGAGGAAGGCAACCAGCGGGGAATTTCCCTCTTCGAGTGCGATGATGACCGACTGCGCGTTCAACTCGGCCCCCTCGGCACTGGTGTGGGTGTGGTCGATGGGGAAGAGCAGGGCAGTCTTCTCGGGGCCTGAGGCCTGTAGCCGGTCGGCCTCGACCGTCGCCATATCGACGATGGGAACATGCTGCGCCGCGCTGATCTGAAACTCGTAGTCGCGGAAGCCCATGTCGCGCTCGATGTGCTGTGCGCCATCGGGTGCCTTCGTCCAGATGTTGCGGATGGTCACGGTAAGCAGGATTGGCGTTGCACCCTTGGCTCGCGTGTCTGCAATGTACTTGCGCAGATACCAGCCGTAGGTGTGTACGGTCTCGGTTGTCTTGCCAGCCAATGGGCCGGTCGTATAGGGCTTTGCGATGGGGATCTCCAGCGACTCGTCGCCGATGCCCTTCCAACTCCCGCGGCCCTTGAAGTCGGCTGACGGCGCGGTGCCGCCGTCGTTGTGGCCCATCTGGATGAGCACGAAGTCGCCCGGTTTCATCTCTGCCAATACGTTGTCCCAGCGTCCCTCGGCAATGTAGGTGCGCGAGCTGCGTCCAGCCATGGCGCGGTTGGCCACGTTGATTCTGGTGGTATCGAAGAAGTGCGCGAAGTGCTCGCCCCAACCGAGGTTTATGCCGTTGCGTGCAGTGGAATCGCCGACGACGAAGACGGTGGGGAGCTTGGGATTCAGCGGAGCATCGTGCGGCACGTTGGACTGGTCTGGTACGGGAAGCGCCGCTCCGGGCACACCCGCGACTGGGGCAGTGGAGACGCCATTCGCTTGCGCATGAGCAAATCCGGCACACGCAAGAGCAAGAACAAACGCAGGAACGACACGCGAGACAAGGGAAGATTGGAGGAGGTTGAACATGAAAAATCCTAGCATTACTCGTAAGTGGCTGTCGTGCATAAATATTCTCCCCTTTGAAAGTCATTCGCGCTGGACTGTACGATGGTTGCCTCCGGCGAGACTGGAGAGCAGGGAGGACGAGGGAGAACAATGCGCAGATTGCATCTGGCAGCAGTAATGGTTGTGATAGTGATTTTTGCGGGGAGCGATGCATTGGCACAGACGCAGGCAGCGGCTGCATCGCCCGTATGGGCAGACGCGGCGAATTGGGAGAGCGTGCATCCGGTAGCTACGCGGAACATCGTTTATGCCAATGTGCCGATCCTTGGCAACCCCAGCGCAAATCCGAATCTAGGGATTGCGGGTGGGGGAATGCCGCCAGTACCCAACTGCTCGGCAAGTTCCCGCCCAAATTCGTCAAAGCCAAATAAGTAAGGCCAACTGTTCTTCGCTACAAGCCCTGCAAGCCATGCAGGGCTTGTAGCTTTTAGCCCCGACTATGGCTGTTTTGCCCATCTCCTCGAAAAAGTCTAATAATTAGCGGAGTGGGGCGTTGATCTTCTATCTCGCTGTTGGGCGAGATAGTAAAGAATATTCTCCGCCCGATACCGACACCCTTGCATACTTTGTTCACGGATTTCTCGAAATTCTCGTAGACCTCGTTGGCGTCTCTCAACTTCACGACATTGGTTCGTAGCCATCCTCCGGTCTTCCCGCGCTCCTTAGCCGATGCCCTTCCCTGCAGCGGCGCGTTCAGCGCCCAGTTGGCATCGGAAAGCTACGTTTTGTATAGTCGCCTTCGTACAGAGATGGTTCGCCCCTGTCAAGTTGAACAGGTTTCGACTTGACAGGGGGACGGGAGGCGTCAATGCTATAGCTTCGCATCAATGTGGCTGCGGAGCGCTACAGAACTTGGCTCAATGCTGCGCAGAAGGCGGAATCGCAGTGCGCTGGGCGGGTGGTCGGTTTTTTTTCATGGAGTTTAAGACGGAGGGTTGTCGCTTGAATTTTCGGGTCTTTCATCACGATCATTGCTTCGATGGTGCGTGTTCCGCATCGGTGTTTACGCGCTTCTATCGCGAGTGCATCGGCGAGGCGGAGTTTTCTTATCAAGGGCTAATGCATCAGGCCGCAGGCATCGCGTTCGACGAATCGGCGCTGGTGGAAGGATCAAATGCTATTGTCGACTTCAAATACTCGGCCTCTCCCAAGGTGAACTGGTGGTTCGATCATCATCAGAGCGCGTTTCTGACGGCGGAAGATCGGCACGACTTTTTGGCGTGGCAGGCGCAGGCCAACTCGGCCAAGGTGGCAGCCGTGAGCAAGAAGAGCGACGGCGGAAAATTCTACGATCCTAACTATGTCTCCTGTACTGGGCTGATTGCCGATGTTGCTCGTGATAAATATGGTTTCAACACCGAGCCACTAAAGGAGCTTATCTACTGGGCCAACATCGTCGACGGGGCGAAGTATGAGAGCGCAGAGGCGGCGGTTGAGATGGCCGCGCCCGCGATGAAGTTAACCATGGTGATCGAAAACTCAGGGCCGGGGTTTGTGACCCAGGTGATTCCATTATTGACCGAGATGAACTTACAGGAAGTGCTGGACCAGCCGTTTATCCGTACCGAGCTAGATCCGCAGTTGGAGCGGCATCGGGCGGGCATCGAACTGCTGCGCGAGCGCACTACGCTAGCGCGGGGGGTGGTCTCATTCGACATCACTGACCGGGTGACCGAGGGATACAACAAATTCATCCCGTACTATCTGCACCCGTCGGCGGTATACAATGTGGGGCTGAGCAGATCGAGCTTCCGCACTAAGATCTCTGTGGGGACGAACCCCTGGACCAAGGTGCCAATAGAGAAGCTGGCGAATCTGGCCGAGATATGCGAGCGCTACGGTGGCGGGGGACATGCACGTGTCGGCGCAGTCAGCTTCGCTCCGGATAAGAAAGACGAGGCAAGCAAGGCCGCCGGGGAGATTGCGGCAATACTTCGGGCGCGGGCGTAGGGACATTGTATTTCTGCAATTGCCCCATACAAATTCCTTGAGCAGTCACGGATTACTGGATTCTGCACTAGAATAGGATTATGCTGTGTGGCGCCGAGCGCGCTCTCGGCCAGAACACTTCAGCCTGTGGCAGACGGAGTTTCAAGCATGATGCAAAGCAGTGCCTTCAGTAGTTTCCAGATCTTCAGCCGAAAGGCTGGTTCCTTCTCTCCCGACAGCATCTTCTCTTCACGGCTGCGCGTCACTCTGGCCGGTGGGCTCGCCGTGTCTGCGTTACTTGTGGCTAGCATGGGTGCGCGCGCACAGGAGGTGCCGTCCGCCGTCGCCGCGCAGAGCGCTGCCACGCCTGCTGCGACTGGAGCCACGCCAGACATTGTACTAAGCAACCAGAAGGCGGCCAAGCAGCGCAAGCAAAAAGAAGAGAAAATCGTCGAGAGTAAGGCCACAAAGAAAGAAGATCAGAAGATCAAGAAGGACAACCCGCTGGCGGGACAGGATGCAAAGCTGCCGGACAAGTCTCTGTACGACAAGGCAGAAGACGCGGTGAAGCATGGGCGGTACGATGTGGCTCGGTTGGATTTACAGACACTACTGAATACCTATCCCGACTCGCAATATATGATGCGCGCCAAGCTGGCCATCGCCGATAGCTGGTTCAAGGAGGGCGGTGCCGCGGCGCTCACTCAGGCTGAGCAGGAGTATAAGGACTTCATAACCTTCTTTCCCAACGCACCGGAGGCAGCCGAAGCCCAGATGCGGGTTGGCGACATCTACTTCCGCCAGATGGACAAGCCCGATCGCGACTACTCCAACACGACGCACGCCGAGGAAGAATACCGATTGATGATCCAGCAGTTCCCTGACTCAACGCTGGTTCCGCAGGCCAAGCAGAGACTCCGAGAGGTGCAGGAGACGCTGGCATCGAGGGAGTCGGATGTCGCAAATTTCTATGCGTCCCACGCCAACTGGTCGGCAGCGATTGCGCGCGATCAGACCGTGGTCGATACCTACCCGCTGTATAGCCACCTAGACGACGTGCTGGTGAATCTGGGCGACGCCTACGAGGCAGAGGCGCGCAACATACGCAGTTCCAAACTGCCCGAGGCAGCCAAGGCTCGGCTGTTGACAATCGATGACGGAGCGGCGGCAGCGGCATATCGCAAGGTGGTGTTGGAACACTCCGCAGCACCACACGTGGAGGACGCGCGAGACCGTCTGGTGGGCATGGGGTTGTCTATTCCTACCCCCACGCCGGAGCAGGCCGCAGCCAGCGCCGCACTGGAGAACAGCCGCGGGCAGTACACCCTAAGCAACAGGGTGGAGTTTTTTGTTCTGCATAAAGCAGACACCGTACCGGCGGCAACCATCGGGGATCCACCGTTGGAAGACGCCAAGCCAACGCTTGCGCCAACGATCTATAGAAAGTCGATGAATGACTTTGCCGTCTCATTGAACCCGGCAACCAGCACGCAAGAACACACGGCAACACCGCCAGCCAACGCAGCGGTCGAGGCTGGTAATACAGTTGCTCCCGCCACTGCACCAGTTGCCGCCGCGCCGCTTGCGCTACAGGATGTCACCACTACCGACGCGGGGCAGGGCGAAGGCTCAACGTCGGCAGTCACCAGCGTGCAAGAAGCGACTCCAGCGGCTACAGGCGGGACTTCGGTGGGTATAGAGATTGTTCAACCCTCTGCTGGGACGCAGATACCTGCCAACTCACCGAGTACGACAACCTTTCCTGGAGACGCTGCGAAGGCTGACGCAGCAACGCCAGAGATCGCTACTCCCGCCCAGACTAAGGACGTCCATGACGGGTTGATGCCAAAGGATGAGACCAGCAGCAAGCCTCTGCCTCCGATCGAGAAGCCCGACGTCGCGCCCGACGCCATCAACGAAGTGGCTCCTGGATCGCATCCGCCCGCGCAGCTTTCTCCGGTCGATGGTAAACAGACCAAGGCTGTGATTGACAAGGCCGACGACTCCTCCAGTAAGAACAAGAAGAAGAAGGGACTGTCCAAGCTGAATCCGTTCTAGCTTACCATCCAGCTTGCAGCGGTTTGAGAGGTGAGTTCCAAGCAGATTGGGTTCTGAGACGTAACGATTCTGGATCGCGGGCTGGCACTTTGGTTGCGATTCAGGGGAAGGTTCAGGGCTGAAAATGGGACGTAGCGAGCTAGTCCGCGGGGGGAAATATGGGTCGGGCGCATCGGCGTCCGAGATTCCAGACAAGCTGTACTTCCGCATCGGCGAGGTGGCTCGGCTGTGCGAGGTTCCGACCTATGTGTTGCGCTTTTGGGAGAGCGAGTTTCCGCAGTTGAAGCCCAACAAGGGTGGGACCGGACAACGTCTCTATCGGCGACGCGATGTAGAGTTGGCGCTGCGTGTGAAGAGCCTGCTGAAGGATGAGGGGTATACGATACCCGGCGCGCGGCAGATGCTCAAGACGGAGATGAAGCTAAAGCAGCCACAGATTGCGTTGATTGCGGGCACGGCTGGCGATGCGAAATGCTTGCGTAGTCTGCGACGCGAGTTGGACTCGTTGGTGGCAATGTTGGCCCAGCCTGTCGTCAAGTCCGAAAGCACACAAAAGCCTGCATTGAAGTCGCGCTCGCGAACCATCGTTGGAGAGAGAACTGTGCAGCCGATACGCACAACGCGACCTACGCCGCTTGATCCTAAAGAGCCTGTGGGCATCTCACCTGTGAACACGCTTCTTGATCCCGCGTCATTTGATCCTGCATCGTTTTCACTTGGCTCAATTGAGCGCGAGTCCATCGCATCTGTGCCTGCTCCTATAAATTCCACGCTCGCCGAAGAGCTTCCAGCCTCAACCACTCGTACGCCCATACCAAAAGCCACTGCATCCGCCGGTTTTCTCTTCGATCTCTTCGACCCCCCGCAAGACTCCGAAGGTAATGAGCATTAGAGTGCCCTCTCACTCGCAGCCGCACTCGACCATCGCTCCACGCCACGCTGGCAGCCTCACGGCAGGTTCTGCGGCGATGCTGCTGATGTTGAGTGCCTTTTTCTCCGGTCTGCTCGCTCTTGCCCGCATCAAGGTCGTGAACTACTTGTTTGGCGCAGATGTCGATCAGGATGCGTATCAGGCTGCCTTCACGTTGCCCGACCTCATTAACTACTTCCTGATCGGCGGTGCAGCGTCGATCTCCGTCATCACCATTCTCAACCGCTACCGTGTCTCGGGCGACGAGGAGGGTGGAGACCGTGCACTCTGGGTCATTCTCACCACCATGCTGATGGTGCTCGGCGCTGGCGTATTGCTAGGTGAGATCTTCGCTCCGCAATACGTTTGGCTCTTCTTCGGTAACTTTCCCAAAGACCCCGGCGGCGCCAAACTCTGCATCAAGCTGACCCGCCTGATGCTGCCCGCACAGATCTTCTTTTTTATCGGCAGCGTCATGAGCTCGCGCATGCAGGTGCGCAAGATCTTTATCTACCAAGCATTCACACCGCTGATCTACAACGCGGGAATCATCCTCGGAGCACTTCTGCTGCACCGTCAGCTTGGCGTTTACTCGCTGGGCTGGGGCGTGCTTGCAGGCGCCTTCGTTGGCTCGGCGTTGCTGAACTCTCTCGGCGCATTTCGCATCGGACTGTACTTCCGCCCCGTCATCGGCTTCCGCGACCCCACCTTTCGCGAGTGGTTGCGGCTCTCACTGCCTCTGATGATCGGCGTCTCACTGGTCATGTTCGACGGCATCTTCCTTAAAAAGTTTGCCGCGGGTCAGTACGGCGGCGTCACACTCATCACCAACGCAAAGAACCTTTTCAGCGCGCCTTTCAATGTTATCGGCTCGGCGGCAGGTGCGGCATCGCTACCTTTTTTTGCCTCACTCTTCCAACAGCACCGCAGCTACGACTTCTCTGCCTCAGTAGGCCGCTCGGTCTCCCGCCTCTTTGCCGTCGGCATGATCGTCTCTGTGTGGATGATCGCGCTGGCTCCGTGGCTGATGGATCTGTTGCGCGGCGGCAAGTTCAAACGCGCCGACTCCGACACCATCGCGCAGCTATTCATCATTCTTTCCATCACGCTCGCCCTTTGGGCGGTTCAGGGAATCTACGCTCGTGCCTTCTACGCGGCCAGCGATACCAAGACTCCGATGATTACTGGCACGATCATCACCGTGCTCTCGATTCCGATGTACTGGGGCCTTTTTCACGCGCGCGGGCTTACGGGTCTGGCTATTGCGTCGGACGTTGGCATTCTGGTGCAGACTATTTCGCTGGCCGTGCTGCTGCATCGCAAGCGGCTGGTCTCGCTGGCGCATCTGGAGTTCGGAGAGCTCGGACGTGCGCTGCTGGCTGCGCTCGTCGCCTACGTCGCGACTGCGACTGCAACGCACTATCTTCCCCCTGTCTCCTCGCACGCGAAGGACTGTGTGACGATTGCGGTTGCGTCGATTGTGTGGGCAGTGGTTGCTGGCCTGACGCTTATCGCCACCGGCTCGAAGCTACCCGCACAAATCCTTCGGCGAGGATGAATCACGCAATTTGTGTAGAGCATCCTTCTCTCTCGCAAACGCAGTCAGAGAGAAGCGGCATGGCAAGGTAGAATGGAGAGCGATGAAGAGTTCTCTGGGTTGGTTGGCGGGATGGTTTACGTTTGCGGCGCTGTTGACAACCGTGGGCGTTGCCCGGGTTGCGTCGGCGGAATCGGTGGCGACGATGCACGCGCCAAGCGGCTACGTGAGCGATCTGGCGGGAGTGCTGACGCCGGAGACGCGCGCCAGCCTGGAAGAGCTTTGCACCGAGGTCGACCGTCAAGCCCACGCGCAGATTGCCGTGGTGACGGTTGGGTCGATTGAAGCCGATCCGGTAAAAGGACAAAAGCCGAGCGACGCTGTGCCAACGCCATCCATTGAGGAGTTTGCCACCGCGCTCGAAGACAAGTGGAAGGTGGGAAAGAAGGGCACGGACCGCGGTATCCTGCTAATCGTCTCGCTGAACCCGCGTAAGTATCGTATCGAGGTGGGCTACGGGCTGGAAGGCATTCTGCCTGACGGTAAGGTAGGCGACATCGGCCGGGATATGGTCCCTTCTCTGCACGGCGGGGACTACAACGCGGCTATTTCACTAGGGGCGCGCGAGATAGCGCAAGACATTGCGTCGGACGCCGGAGTGACGCTGGCGGGACTTGATACGAATGGCGTGCCGGTCAGCCAGTACCACTATGAGAATCAGCAGCCGCAGGTACAAGTGAGTCCGATCGGCGCACTGATTATGCTCGTGATCGTGGTGGCAGTAATCGGTGTGTTGATCCGCACCGGGCACATCGGAATTCTCTTCTTCCTACTGTTCAATCTGCTGGGCGGAGGCGGAAGAGGCGGTGGATTTGGCGGCGGAGATGACAACGAAGGCGGAGGCTTCGGCGGATTTGGAGGAGGAGGCTCTGGCGGCGGAGGAGCAAGCGGAGATTTCTAAAAATAGTGGTGAGTTATGAGTGATTAGCGCGGGAACTTTGGATTGGATATTGACGTATAACTGGCAGAGGTAGGAGAGAGATTATGTCTAAGGGTTTGTGGATTACGCTGGGTGTGGTTGGAGCGTTTGTGCTAGCGCTGCTTCTGGTCTTCAACAGCTATGTGAGCGCGAAGAATCAGATGGTGGTTCTGGATCAGAATATTCCGCAGGCGTTGGGAAATATTGACGTTGACCTGCAACGGCGATCTGACCTGATTCCTAATCTGGTGGCGACTGTAAAGGGCTACGCAAAGGTTGAGGAGACCGTGCTGACCAACATCGCCAACGCTCGCGCCGGATTGATGACCGCGCAGACGCCGAACGAGAAGCTGGCGGCAAACGACCGCCTGAACGTGGCCCTGCTGCCGTTGATGCGGATGCAGGAGAACTACCCGCAGTTGAAGAGTAATGAGCAGTTCATGCGACTACAGGACGAACTATCCGGCACAGAGAATCGCATCTCGGTAGCGCGGCTGCGATACAACGCAGCGATTCACGACTATAACGTGTATATTCAGCAGTTTCCCAACAGCATCTGGGCAAACATGTCGGGATACCATGTGAAGACGGAGTACTACAAAGCGGATGACGCCGCGAAGACAGCACCGAAGGTGGACTTCGCTAATTAGCTCGGGACCAAATTAGCGAGGCCGTCGCAATTTGCGGCGGCCTCGCTGATTTGGTGCGGACGAACTTGGTCGATAGAGACTTTTTCCGTATGGTGTAGCGGCGCGAACGCAATGCGGAGATTATTCGCTTCGCTGAGTGTGACTAATGTCCGTTTACTCTACGGTAATGGCGAGTCCTAGAAGGCAAAGGAGGCGACGCCTGAGGCTTCATTTTCGCGGATGTCAAAGACGCTGTCGAGCTTGGTGCTGAGGAGTAGTTCACGCACCTTGCGGGAGAGGTTGAAGAGCTTGAGTTCTCCGCCAGCTTTCTTGGCCGAGGCGAAAGCGCTGACCAACTCGCCTATGCCAGCACTGTCGATGGCCTCGACGAAGGCCAAATTGAGCAGGATGCGATTCGATCCAGTGTCGAGCAGGGCCTGAATGTGGGTGCGCAGCGACTCACTGCCCTGACCAAGAGCTATGCGACCATTAATGTCGAGTATGGCGACTTCGCCAACCTTGCGGGATGTGACGGTGATGCTCATACGGGGTCTCTCCTTGCGGGCATACGTTTACGGGTCTACAACTAATAACCTGTCTAATATCTGTGTAATATCGTCATTTTCAACTGTGCAACAACGTCATTTATTAAAGGACCGTCCTAAACATTGTCATTTATTGAAGGCCGTCATCTTAAACGCAATGAAGGATCTCTGTATTTCGTCGTTATTTGTTTAGGAGATCAATCCGCAAAGCTAATAAACAACTTCCAAGGACTTTATCGGTTGGCTGAGTCTAAGAGTTTAATTGCCCAGGGTCTAGTCTAACGGCTGGGCCGGAGTACGGCGCTGTATGAGGACGATCTCAGTACCCGGGCGCAGCTTGCGAAAGTATACCTCGTCCATGAAGTTGCGAATGAGGAAGATGCCGCGTCCAGAGGGACTGAGGAGATTCTCTGGCGCGAGCGGATCTGGCAAGGTGTTGGGATCGAGGCCGGGGCCCTGATCGGCTATGCGGATGGTGAGGGCGTCGCTGGTGACCTCGAAGGCTGCGACTATCTGCTTCTGCGTATTGTATGCGTTACCGTGGCGGATGGCGTTGATGGCTGCTTCGCGCACGGCGCTGGCGATATTATGCACGGTGTCGGGGTCAAAGTCGGCGCGCTCAGCGAAGTCCTCGGCAGTGCGCTCAACCGTGAGGACGCTTTCGTCGTTGGAGGCGAGAGTGAGCGAGATGCGACTTGTGGTCGAGTCGGGCAAATGGGAGCCTATCGTCCGCTGCATCCATCCACTGAGCGGCAACCAGTCGCGCACCGGTACGATGAAGGCAGTTTGCGCGTGAAGGAATGGATTGTCAAGGACACCAATGGGGGATGAGCAAGAAGTGGGCGATGGGCGAGTGTGAAGGTTTGATGCAAATTGTGACGCGGAGCGGGCAGAGAGAGCGCCAAGTGGGGTAGGATTCGGGGTAGGGGCTTTTTGCCGCGGCGAGGTAAAGCAGGATCAATGACGAAGTATCTGAGCCACATAACGAGCGTCTCCGCACTGATGGGCGCGGCCGTGGCCGACGTCGGCGGGCATATGATGGGGCATGTGCGCGAGTTTGCCGTCTCGCCACCGGTCGACGCCAACCACGTGCAGGGGCTGGTGTTGCGGATGGTGGGAGCTGGACGCGGCGACCGGATGTCGATGGTTGCGGTCGGCGATCTGGAGATGACGGCTACCGGAGGACTTAAAATTCGCGGCGATGCGGTTGTGACACCGATGCCGGAGGAGGAGTCTTACCTGCTGCTGGAACGCGACCTGCTGGATCAGCAGATTATCGACGTGCATGGGCACAAGGTGGTGCGGGTCAACGACGTAGATCTGGTGTGGGAGCCAGTGACAGATGAGGGCGCCGCTGGGAAGACTCTGGCAGACCGGCACGAAGGGCCGCTCGAAGGACATGGGTTGACGCTGCGCATCGCCGAGGTCGAGGTGGGGACGCGTGGGGCTATTCGCCGGCTGCTGAAGGGTTTGCCCGCAGCCACCGTGGATCGGATTGCAGCGCGGTTCAAGACCAGCGCAATTCCGTGGGACTTTGTGGATCTGATCGACCGCGATCCTTCACGTCGGGTGCGACTGAAGATCGAGCAGGAGAAACTAGGGAAGATGCATCCGTCAGATCTGGCGGACATTCTGGAAAATCTGGCTCCAGCCGAACGCCAGGCGCTATTCAGCTCGTTGGACGAGGATGTGGCCGCCGAGGCTCTTGAGGAGATCGAGCCGAAGATGCAGAAGTCTCTGACCGACGATCTCGACACCGAGCAGGTGGCGGGCATCGTTGAGGAGATGGATCCGGCGGCGGCGGCCGACTTTCTAGCCGAGCTGCCGGAGGAGCGCAGCGAAGCAATTCTGGAGGAGATGGCGCCGGAGGAGCGGCAAGATGTCGAGGAGCTGCTGGAGTTCTCTGGCGATTCCGCTGCGGGACAGATGACGACCGACTACATCTCTCTACCTGAGGGAGCATTCTCGGTCGATGCTGTAACGGCGCTGCGCGAGTTTGGCGATGATGCCGAGACGTTGACCCATATCTTCCTGATCGACGACAAGGAAGAACTGCGCGGAGTGGTACCGCTGCTGAAGGTGCTGCTATCGCCTGGAGCAACTCCGCTGGCCACGCTGGCCGACGACCACATCGTCTCGTGCGATATTCACTCGAACTGGAAGAAGGTGGCTGAGCTGTTTGACAAGTACAACCTGCGCGCTTTGCCAGTAGTCGACGAAGAGAAGAGGCTAACCGGCGTCATCTATGCTGAACAGGTGATTGCACAGTTGCGAACCAAGAGCTAGCGAAGCAGGTTAAACTCTGTGGCTCAACAGCAAGCAAGCAACGACTAAATACAGAAAGAGACTTCACTGCATTCAGTATGACGGCCCTCAGCAGAAAATGACGATTGTGTGCCGTCTGGGAACAAAGAGCCAAGAGATGATGGGATCGAAAGTTGAGAGGAGTGAGTTGGAGGGGACGCCAGTTGCGACGGGCGAGCATGGGCGTGCGCTGAAGATCGTCTATGCAACCGGACTCTCGCCCAACGATACATCCCTATACCGTCTGTGGGCGCTGGAGCGGCTGGGGCATACTGTGGTTCCACTGAATGCCTACGAGTATGCCGCGAACAATGTACTGCTGCGCAAGATCGAGTTTCGGTTGGTAATGGGGCCGTCGCTGGAGCGGCTGAATCGCGATCTGCTACAGATGGTCGAGCGCGAACGGCCCGACGTGGTCTGGACTGATAAATTGCTACAGATGCAGCCAAAGACGCTGGTCAAGCTGCGCGAAATGGGTGTGGTGACGGTCAGCTATATGATCGACAACCCATTTGGTACGCGCCGAGACCCAGGTTGGCGACTCTACATGAAAAACATTCCATACTATGATCTTCACGTCGTACAGCGGGACGCGAACATTGCAGACTACCGAGCACGGGGAGCGCGCGATGTCATCAAGATTCAGACGGCTTACGAGCCGACGTTGCAGTTCCCTCCGCCCGCCGAGTGGTCGGACTCAAATCGTAACCGCGATGTGTCGTTTGTAGGTACGCCTTACGATAATCGAGCGGAAACGCTGGCTTGGCTGGCAAATCAAGGATTCAAAGTGGCTATATCAGGCAACGACCGGCGCTGGAAAAAGGAGCTTGGAGCGGAGAGTTTTTCGCGGTTGTATTGCGAGGGTGAGCTGTATCGACAACAGTATCGCGAGGCAATCTGGCGATCGAAGATCAACCTGAGCTTTTTGACCTGGGCGAACAAGGACGAGTTCGTGCATAAGAGCTTCGAGATTGCCGGATGCGGAGGGTTCCTGCTGGCCGAACGGTCAGATGGGCATCGTCAGCGCTTCATCGAAGACGAAGAGGCGGTGTTCTTTACCGGACGCGAGGAGTTGGCGGCAAAGATTGCGCGCTACCTGCCGGATGAGGCGGCACGGGCGCGCATTGCCGCGGCGGGCCACGCTCGTGCAGAACGCGATGGGTATCACAACGACAGACAGGTGGAGTTAATCGTGGAGCGAGTTAAAGAGATCGTCGAGGATATGAATACAGGTGATGCTCCTGCAAAGGAGTCAGATGCCAACGACTAATTCGATTGAATTTCAGCTTGTTCGCAAGCATATGCCGGAGCTAGATGTACTTCGTGGTGTGGCAATACTTTCTGTGATTCTTTATCACGGTTTTTACTGGACGAATCGTGGAGTCTATCAACATGCATGGCAGACCCGCTTTATGGAAGCAACGGTTTTTGGCTGGCTGGGAGTGAACCTTTTTTTTATTCTATCGGGATTCTTGATAACAGGAATACTACTCGATACAAAAACCAAGCCTTACTATTACAAGAACTTTTATATTAAACGTGCACTGCGAATTCTTCCCGCGCTGGCCACGACTTTAATTTTGCTGGTTGCATTTCGGCAGACAAGTTTTTCAGCGTTGTGCCTTTCGATGTTTTTTCTAGTGAACTACGCGGCGAATCTGGGCGTTGCAAATGTCTATGGTCCACTCTGGTCGCTTGGAGTGGAAGAGCATTTTTATCTCCTGTGGCCAACAGTCGTTCATCGTCTCAAAACTTCGACGATCACATGGATTGCAGTTGCCCTATGCGTCATTGAGCCGGTGCTGCGATATTATTCAAGCCAGTACCACTTGGGCGATCCACACTCGAATACACATATGATTGCCGATTACCTTGCGGTTGGCGCGCTGGTGGCGATCTTTGCACAGTCTCAATATGCTACGACAGCAAATTCAATACGTTTGGGAGTCGGACTGATTTTGATTGGTTTTCTGATGCTGCTCGCGGGGCTCCCGTACGGAATACTGCATCGGACCAACGGTATTGGAGATGCGCTTCAAGTTGTTCCATTCAACGGTATTTTTTCTGGGACTCTAGTCTTTATGCTGGCACTTCAGTTGCGGTTTTTTTCTAGTGTATGGGTGTGGCCGTTACGATATCTGGGCGAGATTAGCTATGGGCTGTATCTTTATCATATTCTCGCCTTTTCCGCTGTGAGTTGGATGTTGAAGCGGTACGGGGTATTGCAGGGAACGGGAGATTTTCGATTAGTGGTTGAGCGTTTCCTTCTCATGTTTGCTCTCGCTCTGCTTGTATCGCATATTTCGAGGCGCTGGATGGAGCAGTACTTTCTAAATATGAAAAAATATTTGGCGCATTGAAATTATAGGGAGATCAGAAATTCTCTCCTGTAGCCGACGACCATCAGTCATTTTAGATAGTGAGGCAGATTGTGGAGCGAAAGAAATTAGCAGCCAGCGCGCGATCGGCAATCGGTGCAAGGTCGGGTCCGCAGGCCGGATTGGGGGCGCGATGAAGCTTTGGTGGAAGCAATGGAAGATCCGTATTCTGCTGTTTATGGCGGTGCTGGGGCCCGGAATTATCACGGCCAACGTAGACAACGACGCCAACGGAATCATGACCTACTCGCAGGCTGGGGCGCAGTTTGGCTTCGCGCTGCTGTGGACGATTCTACCTGTGACGTTGGCGCTGATTGTGGTGCAGGAGATGAGTGCGCGCATGGGCGTGGTCACCGGCAAGGGCCTCAGCGACCTGATCCGCGAGGAGTTCG
>CAZPZL010000023.1:0-15551 GCA_964590925.1 uncultured Granulicella sp. | reverse complement strand
CCAGGTCCCTCTGGTATGCGGTGTATTTGTCACAGTCACGCGGTTGGTCCTGCCAAGAATGGAGGACCTCATTATCGATCGAGTAGTAGGGCAGGTCCGGGGAGGTTGGAACCGGTGCATGCGGAAAAACACTGTGGCCCCCAACGTTTACCATCACCACCGGCGAGGTCGTCACATCGATCTGGTTGTCATGCACGCTGAGTGCAGATACAGGCGCGCCATACCCATACACAAGATCGGCCAGGTCCCAGCCCAGAGGATACGGCTCCCATATCATTCTCCAGTCGTCGCCGAGGATATTGCCCTCGATGCGGCGGAGTCCGGTCGCATAGACCTTGTCCGCCAACTCTTCAATATCAGGGATCGTCTGTGCAGCCGGTGGAGTCGTCTTCGCGCGCTGCGCTGGAGGAAGGTACGGCAGGTCGCTCGTGCCGAAGCTGGGATCGCCGCCGCCGACTAGCTTCAGGTCGCCGTGCAAGACGCCCTGTTTGTCGATCAAACCCGCGGCGACGGCCTGCGTCTCAAAACGCTCGTCCTTGCCCAGCATCGCCAACGCCATCGCGGTGGTAAAGAGCTTGGCGGTGGAGGCGGGCTGGAAGAGCTGGGCTTCGTTGAGCGCGTAGATCGGCTTGCCGTCGAGCGTGGTGACCAGGATGCCCCAGTGGTCTCGCGCGACCTCTGGCGCGGAGATCAGAGAAGCGATCTGGGCAGACAGCGACAAGGGCGGCTGGGCAGCGGATGGGGCTGGAGCCGCATCAACGGTGGTCTGGGAGGGTGAGGTGAGACAGGCGACGGCCATCGTCAGCAGACAGGCGGCGGTGCGTATCGTTCTGTTCATGCGGCGAGTGTAGCAGTTTGTGAGGGTGGGCTG
This sequence comes from uncultured Granulicella sp., assembly GCA_964590925.1. Lineage (GTDB taxonomy): Bacteria > Acidobacteriota > Terriglobia > Terriglobales > Acidobacteriaceae > Edaphobacter. The sequence goes on along the minus strand of CAZPZL010000023.1, from coordinate 14,680 downwards.
ATAGACTTATAAGGTTGCGCCGAGGCAACGCGCGACGGACGCTCGCGGCACGCGCTGGTCGGAAGAGATCGGCTAGCGGAATTCGCCCGGGCACAAAGGAAGATCGAGACCGTGGATCAGCAGACCAAAGCAGCTTTGAAGCATGACAAGTTCGTAACCACCACAACCCAAAGCATCGAATGGGCCAGCGAGCATCGCAAATCGGTGCTGGTCAACGGCGCGATTGCGCTAGCAGTGATCCTGGTCGTCCTCATCGTCGGGCTGGTATACAACAGCCGCTCGAATGCGGCAGATGCTGCGTTTGGCGCAGCGATGGACGTCTACCAGCATCCGCTTGCGTCTGAGGGCCAGAGCGGTTCGTCTGACGTGAAGTCTTACGCGACGGGAGCGGAACGGGCCAAGGCCGCCGGAGCGCTATTTCAGGCGGTCGCCGAGAAGTACGGATGCACTCCGGCCGGACGCAACGCGCGCTACTTCGTCGGGCTAACCTCCATTGAGGCGGGCGACAATCAGCAGGCGGAAGCTACGATGAAGAAGGTCGCCAGCGGATGGGACAGCGACCTTGCCGGACTGGGAAAACTCGCTCTGGCTCAGATCTATCGCAACACCGGGCGCGACGCCGAGGCCATTGACATATACACGCGTTTGGCCAAGAAGCCGACAGCAACGGTTCCTGCTGGATTGGCGCAGCTTCAGCTTGCTGACGTGTATGAGTCGGAGGGCAAGTCGGAACAGGCCAAGGCTATCTACGCCACGATTAAGCAGGACGACGCAAAGGGTGCTGCGGGTACAATCGCCGCCCAGAAGCTGAACCCCGCGGCGTCGGCTCAGGTGGGCCAGTAATACTGTGCTGAATAAACTGATATTTGCCAATCTTACCCACCGCCCGGTGCGGACGTTGCTCAGTGTGCTGGCGATTGCCGTCGAGGTGACGATGATTCTGACGCTGGTCGGCGTCAGCCACGGCACGCTGGACTCGACCGCGCAACGCGCGCGCGGCGTGGGCGCGGATATTATCGTACGGCCACCAAACTCGCAGGTGATGTCGTCGCTGAGTTCAGCGCCAATTAGTGACAAGCTACCCGCCGTGCTGCTACAGGAGCCGCACGTCACGCAGGCGACGGGCACGGTGATTCAGAGCCTGACCTTTCCCGAATCGATTACCGGGCTGGACTTTGCCGCCTTCAACAAGATGAGCGGCGGCTTCGCCTACCTCTCCGGTGGCGATCCTGTGGGCGAGAACGATATGATCGTGGACCAGTACTACGCCCAGCAGAAGCATCTGAAGATCGGCAGCACGATTCATCTGGTCAACCACGACTGGGCGATCTCGGGCATCTTTGACGGAGGCAAGCTGGCGCGCATCTGTGTGAAGCTGACATCGCTACAGGAGATTCAGGGGACCCAGGGACATCTGAGCCAGATCTACTTGAAGCTGGACGATCCAAAACTGGCCGATGCGGTGGTGGCATCGCTCAAGGACAAGATGCCGGGATACCCCATCTACACCATGCAGGAACTGACCTCGATGCTGTCGATCAGCAACGTGGGAATGCTGAAGGAGTTCATCGGCGTAGTGATCGGTGTGGCTGTGATCGTTGGCTTTATCGTCGTCTTTATGGCGATGTATACGGCGGTGCTGGAGCGGACCCGCGAGATCGGAATTCTGAAGGCTGTGGGTGGCTCATCGCAACTGGTGCTGGGGCTGCTACTGCGCGAGACACTTATGCTGGCGCTGCTGGGAACCGGCGTGGGCATCCTATTTACCTATGGAACGCAATGGCTGATGAAGCATATGGTGCCAGCCAGTCTGGTGCAGGAGACGGTCTACTTCTGGTGGCCAATTGCGGGCGGAATCGCGATTGTTGGGTCGCTGCTGGGTGTAGTTGTTCCTGGCATGAAGGCTGTCAAACAGGATGTAACCGAGGCATTGTCGTATGAGTGAGGCGAGTGTGACGGCGGTTCAATCGAAGCAGGCGCAGGCGAATGCAGAGCCGATTATTCGCGTGCGCGGGCTGACCAAGGTCTACCACCTCGGCGACGTGGAGGTGGCGGCACTGCGCGGCGTGGATCTGGAGATCGCGCGCGGCGAGTTTGTGGCGATTGTGGGCGCGTCGGGATCGGGCAAATCGACGCTCTTCCACATCTTGGGAGGCCTGACGCCGCCGACCGAAGGAACCGTCGTCATCGACGGCAAAAGTCTCGCCCAGATGTCCAACGCCGAACGCACCAACCTGCGCAAGACCACCGTTGGATTCGTCTTTCAGAAGTACAATCTGCTGCCGACTTTATCCGCCGAAGACAATATCAAGATCGTCGAATACATTGGCGGGCGCTCGACCGACTTCACTCCGGAGTTTCAAGAGGTGTTGCGGCTGTTGGGCATCGAAGATCGGCTGAAACACAAGCCCCGAGCTCTTAGCGGCGGACAGCAGCAGCGCGTGGCGATTGCGCGCGGCATTGTCAACAATCCGGCGATTCTGTTGGCCGACGAGCCGACTGGCAACCTCGACAGTCAGAACTCGGCCGCCGTACTGGGCGTACTGAAGGACCTGAACCAGCGCACCGGACAGACGATTTTGATGATTACGCACGATGCCGAGGCGGCATCGTATGCAAGCAGAACGGTCCACATCCGCGACGGACGGATTGTGTAAACTGAGATAGTGAAATTCTTCCATCCGCCGATGAACTACAAGGGGAAACTTTGTAGTTGCATGGTTCGTCTATAGAGGGACACACGCGAATTGAAGGGCTGCCATGGAAGGGACTGCTCACGGGATGATTCGCATTGTAACAGCTTGTTGTACAAGAATCGCTTGTTGTACAAGTGTGGTTTGTTGTAAGAGTGCTGGCTGTTGAACGAATAGTCACTGTCAGTAGTCCGCGTCCGGCCTGAGCGGAAGGATTCCATGCATCCAGTGGCATCCTGTAAGGTTTCGCTAAGGCAAGTGATTCCCATCACTGGTCAGAGCATGGATTTACCCGTTACAATCATTTGGGCAAGGAAAACACAAGCCGCGTATTTTGCATATCAATTACGCGCATCATCGAAGGAGACTCACCGCGCCATGAAATTGACAGCACGAATTCCGGCTTTGGTTGCACTGGCTGCACTGCTTGGAGCGTCGACCGGTTGCAACCAGTTGAAGTCGCGCGACCAGATCAACAAGGGAGTTGCAGCGTTCAAGAACGCGCAGTACGAAGAGGCGGTCAGCCACTTCCAGACTGCGGTCGCTCTGGACCCAAAGTCCGCCAACGCCAAGCTGTATCTGGCAACTTCGTACTCTTATCAGGTGGTGCCGAACCTGAAGACACCAGAGAATCTGGCGGTTGCGCAGAAGGCTCTGGATGGGTTCAACGAGGTATTGGCTAAGGATCCGAACGACCTTACAGCGCTCAGGCAGTTGGCCACAATCTATCGTAATATTGGTAAACTGGACCTCGCGCTTCAGTTTGAGCGGAAGGTCGTAGCTCAGTCACCCAACGATTCCGAGGCCTTCTACACCATTGGAACTCTCGACTGGATGACGGAACACTATACAAATACAGTTCCCATCCTCGCGGCCGACGGGCTGATCGATAATGGCGAAGGCAACGCCAAGATGACCAAGGGCGCCTGCGCCAAGATCAAGGTAGCTAATCAGGATCTGGTCGATGACGCCATCAAAAACCTGAGCAAGGCTATCGATCTGAATCCGACCTACGACGACGCCATGCAGTACCTCCAGTTGAGCTACCGCAGCAAGGCCAATTTGGAGTGTCCCAACGACGCCGCGCGTAAGGCTGATCTGACGCTTGCCGACCAGTGGGTGCAGAAGGCGATTGGTGCACGTAAGATCAACGAACAGAAGAAAGAAGAGAAGCTCGGCGGCGGAGTCACCATGTAGCTCCCGCTCATCGCTTACTCGAAAAAGCCTCCCTTGCGGGGGGCTTTTTTGTTGTGCGAGCTAGCTCTGTAGCTCTGCTCCCCGGTAATGGCGTCAACCGGTGGCGGAGATGGCGATCTCAGTTGCCTGCGTAGTAGCCGTCGCGGGTTTGGATGTAGAAGTCCTTGGGGTTGCCCTTGGCGAGCGTGACGATAATGCGGTGGTAGCCGTCGGAGGCAGTGTCCTTGTCTGGTGTGTATCCCAGGCGATACTCGGAACGCAGTTCGTCCGCTATCTGAGCGTAGATCTCGGAGAAGGTCTGCTTCTTGTCAACCTCGAAGAGCCGCCCGCCGGTCTCCTCGGTGATGCGCGTCAGTATCTTTCTGCCATCGATCTGGCTGGGAAGGTTCTCGGGTTGGCGTTCAGTGCCGCGACCGCCTCCACTGCTACCGGGATAGCCGCCGCCTCCGGGGAAGCCAATACCGCCACGCTGTCCTCCTCCGCCTTGCCTGTCGCCCTGTCCTGTGCCGGGAAATCCTTCGCGATTGCTTATGTTCTCGCGGCCCTTGAAGTAAATGGCGTAGACAATGGTGTTGGCGCGCTGGGCGGCCTCGATGGCCGAGGCGAGCGACTCCTTGCTGCCGCTATCCACTCCATCGGAGAGGATGAACAGAGCCTTGCGCCCGCTCTGCTTGCTCATCAGCTCGTCGGACGAGAGAAACAGGGCGTCATAGAGAGTTGTGCCAGCGCGGCGCGGACGATTGTAGCTGCCGTCACGCCTGTTACCGTTGTTGCCCGATCCGTTATCGTTCTCGTTATTGCCAGATCTGTTGCCAGAATCCACCGGCGTGACGCTACTATTGCTGCTCTCGGCCGGTGCAATATCCAGCTGTTTGAGTGCAGCCTGTAGCTTGGGCTTGGACGGGGTGGTGTCTTGCAGTAAGTCGGTCTGACGGGCGAACTGGACGATAAAGGCCTTGTCGCGGTCAGGCTTGCTGTTGCCCGGTTTACCACCACTGGCAGGACCGTTCAGCATCTGGTCGAGAAAGGCAAAACTGGCCGTGCGTTCGTCGTCGATGGCGTCGCGCTGGCTCTGGCTGACGTCGATCAGAAGGCCCAACGTCAGCGGTAACTCTGTATCGCGATTGAAGTATCGGATAGGCTGATTGTGGCCGTCGACCTGGAGGACGAAGCTATCTTGTGTGAGGGTCTGGACCAGCGTTCTCTTCTTGTCGTAGACCACTACAGGGATGTCGACCAGACGTGCATCGACGTTGAGCGAGGGCGTGGAGGCAGCCTGCTCAACGGCTGAAGTTTCTGCTGCCTCAGACTTGGCCTGCTCAGCCGCAGGCGCTTGTGCGCGTAGAAAGATGGCGGCGGGCAACAGTAGCGTAGCCAGCAGCACCAGACGAGAGCGAGCTGCGTGGAAGTGGGCAGGGCGAGAGTGGATGTGACAATCGAATAACGTAGCACTCATGTCTACCACAATAGACGCGAACGGGGGAAAACGGTTGCGGTGGCAAGCAAAATTCTGACGTCGCGCAGTGCAGACTGGGCGGTGGAATGGATTGTTATGAAAGTTTTAATCTGGAGTATATTGAGAGGATCGGGACCATAGCTCGAAAGTTGTACCCTGAGAACACAAGGCGGTGAGTTTCATTCTTTTAGCTGGATGCTAGCCTGCATATAGTTCGATTGTGGGAACCTTTAAGTATTTGGAGCGCGATGTTGGTCGCGCTTATCCCCCCTACACGATGGAAGGCAACCGTCTTAATGACTCGATTGATCAAAGACAACAAGCGAATTCGGATGATATTGTTTGCGGCGGGGTTTGCCGCGTTGGCTCTGCTGGCGTGCAAGCTGATCGGGCTGGAGCGTGGACGTGTGCCGTCGGCCGCCGTCAATGGATTCCTGTGGTGTGCGGCGACTCTGACGGTCGTTCTGCTGCTGCTGATTGAGCGCGGACAGAGCGTAATCTATCGCAAGACAACCGAAGAAAATGACCGGTTCATTGCTGCGGCTGAGACCTCCGACGATGCCTTTTCTATTCTGGACGCGGTGCGCAACAAATCCAACGAGATTGTCAGTTTCCGCTATCGCTACGTGAATGGCCACGCTGTGGATCTGCTGAAGAAGCCACGCACCGAGCTGGTCGATCACGAGATGTGCGTTCTCTTTCCCACTGATTGCCTGCAAGGACTCTTCGAGAAGTATCGCGATGTAGTGCTTACCGGTCAGCAGATCAATGAAGAGTTTCCGCTTACACGAGATGGCAGGCAGATCTGGCTTCGCCGCCGCGTCGTCAAGCTGGGCGACAGCGTCGCTGTTACCGCCATCGATGTGACCGAAGATAGAGCACGCAAAGAACAGTTCCAAAGCCTGTCGAACTTTAGCAACTCCGTCTTCGAGACGGCTCCGTTCAGCATCATCGAGACGGACCTGAGCGGCATGGTTCGCGCGATGAACAAGGCTGCGGAAAAGCTCACCGGATATGCCAGTGCGGAGATGGTGGGCAAGGTTGCAATTACATCTCTGCTTGATCCCGAGGAGTTGAGCCAATTTGTCAAGGAAGTTTCGGCGCGGGACAAGACTGGGCAGAACGGTGTAGGGCAGGACAGCGGCAATTCCTTCGATCTACTGACGGCCAAGGCTGCCAAGGGCGAGGCAGACGAGCGCGACTGGAACTACATTCAGCGCGATGGATCGGCCGTTCCGGTTCATGTTGCAGTAACTGCGGTGCGCGATGGCGCTGGCAATATCGGTGGATTCATTGCCATCGCGTCCGATATTACCGAGCGTAGGCAGTTGATGTCGTACCTGAAGCACATGGCCTCGCACGACCAGTTGACGGGTCTGCCGGGGCGTACGCTGCTACGCGAACGTATCGCCGAAGCGATAGAGAAGGCAACCCAGCACGGGCGCAAGGCCGCCGTCTTCGTCATTGATCTGGATCACTTCAAGCGTCTGAACGATTCTCTGGGACACCACTTCGGTGACGAGATTCTGGTGGGAATGGCCGAGCGGTTTCAGGAGTCGCTGCGCCGCTCCGACACGCTGGGACGGCTGGGTGGCGACGAATTCGTCATCGTGATGCCACATCTGGCCAATGTTGCCGACGTCGAGCGTTGTGCGCAGCGCCTCGTGGATCTAGTCTCGACGACCGAGCGGATCGGCTCAATGGAGGTCAATCTGACGGCCAGCGTCGGCGTCTGCATCTATCCCGACTTTGCTGGCGATGTGGACAATATGATGGAGCGGGCCGACGCGGCCACCTACGTTGCCAAGGAGAATGGCCGCAACCAGTACCAGATGTTCGCCGACGCGATGCTGAAGCAGTCGCAGGAGCGCATGTCGATGGATTCGGCGCTGCGCCACGCTCTGGTTCGCGACGAGTTGTTCATGCACTATCAGCCGCTGGTCTCACTGACGACGGGCCGAGTGATTGGCATGGAGTCGCTAATTCGCTGGCATCATCCCAAGCTGGGCCTACTCTCGCCATCGATTTTTATTCCTCTGGCCGAAGAGACGGGAATGATTATTCCCATCGGTGAGTGGGTGATGAAGCAGTCGTGCCGCGAGGCCAAGGCCATCTGCGATGATCTCGGCATGGACCTGACGGTGTCTGTAAACCTCTCCCCGCGCCAGTTCGAGCAGAGCAACCTGTTACAGATCATCAACGACGCACTGGAGAGCAGCGGACTGCCCGCCGAACGTCTGATGGTGGAACTCACCGAGCGGATGTTAATGGTCAACTCGGCGTCGAATTTGGAGAAACTGCAGCAGATTCGCAAGCTCGGAGCGAGGGTTGCCATCGACGACTTTGGCACGGGATTCTGTAGCTTCTCCTACTTGCTACAGTATCCGGTCGACAGCCTGAAGATAGACCAGAGTTTCATCATGAAGGCAGTTGCGGAACCGAATGCCGCGACCGTTGTGCGTACGATTCTGTCCATGTCGCACCACCTCGGCATCAAGGTAACGGCCGAGGGAGTGGAGACGACCGACCACCTGAAGGTTCTCTCCAAACGCAACTGCGACGTGGCTCAGGGATACTACTTCTCGCGTCCGGTAGCCGCAGCGGGATTCGTCGCCGCCGTCAACGCCATACATCGCCTCTTCGATGAGCACAAGGTACAGCGTGAAGGCCCTTACTTGCCCGCCGAGGTTGGTCTGGATCGATTCGATTTGGATCAAGATTCGCACTTCGGACTAGCAGAAGGTCAGGCTGTAGTCCCCGCCTAGTGGACGGATCATCGGACGCAAAAGAAAAATATGGCACGGATCAAGACACTGATTTCGACCATGCAGGCTCCGGCTGCTATCGGCCCGTACTCGCAGGCTGTGCGCATTGGGGATCTGCTGTTCACCTCGGGCCAGATCCCGATTGATCCCGTCACGGGGTCGTTGGTCGCAGGAGGCATCCGCGAACAGACGACGCGCGTCCTCGACAACCTCACCGCTGTGCTGGAGGAGGCGGGGATCGACATGGACAGCGTGGTCAAGACCACCGTATTTCTCAAGGATATGGCCGACTTTGCTGCCATGAACGAGATTTACGCTCGCTACTTCGCGCCCGAGAGCGTAGTTGCGCCCGCGCGCTCGACCGTAGAGGTGGCGCGCCTACCCAAGGACGCGCTGGTCGAGATCGAAGTCGTCGCCGCGCTGCCCTAAAGATAGCTGTGAGTTGGAAGTTGATCGTAGTGTCCGGGCAGAACGTCGGTCAGGTATTTGCGGGTGGGTACGTCCAGTTTGCGGCAAAATAGCAGATTGTGCACGGTTGTCGAGACGCGCTGAACTGCTTCGTAATGTGGTGGAAAGATCGCTTCCCATCGCACCGAGTCCAACCATAAACACAACTTCAACCAGATCATTTATACAAAAACAGGACACTGCCTGGGAGATGCCTTTCGCATCGAAACCAGCCACAGTTGGTCGAAGGTGAAGATTGAACTAACGGGCTCGATTGAAGGCCGAGGATGCCCGTATACTGCAAAGTAGCTCAATGACTCTTCTGTGGCTTAGATTTGCGGTGCTTTTGTACGGTGTCGCGGCGCTGGTGGTGCTGCCTGCAGCGCTGTATGAGCGTCCGCGCTGGTGCTATGTGGCTGTGCCAGCGACGATTGTTGGCGCGCTCTTGCACTTTGTTGCGCTGGCGGAGTCGCTCGATGCGGCACACCACAGGCTGCCGGTCGAAACGCACGAGGTGCTTTCGACACTGGCGCTGATTTTTGCGCTTACGTTTCTCGTGGTCTACGCGCGCTACCGCAGCGTGGCGCTAGGAATATTCGTGTTGCCGGTGGCGTTTCTGTTGGCGACACTGGCGGCGTTTCGTCCCGGGGTGGAGAGCTTTTCCACGCCGCTGCACATCGGTGGCTGGTGGATCTTTCTGCATGTGGCGTTATTGCTGGCGGCATACGCTGCTCTGGTGGTCTCATTGCTGGCGAGCTTGCTCTACCTGATTCAGGAGCGGCGGCTGAAGCGGAAGTCGTGTAGGCCAGGCAATCCGCTCTCGTCGCTGGATACGCCGCTAGAGACAATTGACCAGATTGCGCTACGGGCGCTGCTCTTTGGGCTACCGTGCATGACGGCGAGTCTACTGATCGGGTCGGTGATTGCGCAGATACACTACGGCGCGGCATACTTTCGCGACCCCAAGATTCTGCTGACCTTCGTCATGTGGCTGGCGTATGTGGCCATGATCTTCGTTCGGCGCGTCTCGGGGCTGCGCGGACGTCGCGCCGTGTATCTGGCCAGCGTGGTTTTTTTCTGTGTACTGTTTGTGTGGGCTGCAAATCAATTCTCGGTCGTGCATAGGTTTCCGACACCATGAGTCAATCGACACAGCTCGCAACTGAGACTCGTGCGCAAGAAAATCGCGTGGAGAATGCTTGCGCGGACGAGGGGACACTGGTGCTGGTCGGCATCAACCACACGACTGCGCCCATTGAGGTGCGCGAGCGGCTGGCGATTCCAGCCGAGCGCCTGGCCGATGCGACGCGGACTCTGGCGCAGCAGCAGGGCGTGCGCGAAGGGATGATTCTTTCCACGTGCAATCGGGTGGAGTTCGTGATGATTCGGGATCGTGGACAGAGTACGGACGACGCAGGGCTGCTGCGATTTCTGCGCGAATACTTCGCCGTCTCGGAGGCAACGATTACACCTCATTTGTATGAATTTTGCGGGCGCGAAGCGGTGCGGCACCTGTTTCGCGTAGCCAGCTCGCTGGATTCGATGGTGGTCGGCGAGCCGCAGATACTGGGTCAGGTGAAGGAGTCCTATGCTGTGGCGCGGCAGGTGGGTGCAGTCTCGTCGACGCTCGATCCGCTGCTGCAGCGAGCGTTTTCGGTGGCCAAACGCGTGCGCAGTGAGACACAGGTAGGCAGCTCATCGGTCTCGATTGCCTCGGTTGCGGTCGATCTGGCGCGGAAGATCTTTGGCAACCTACGCGGTAAAACGGTGCTGATTGTTGGCGCAGGCAAAATGGCGGAGCTGGCCGCGCGACACTTGATCCAGCAGGGCGTAACGTTGATTCTGATAGCCAACCGCACCCGAGAACGAGCCGCAGAGCTGGCCGGGAGAATAGCCGAACAGATCTCGGCGCAAATGGCGAGCGGTGTTGCTTCCATTGCCGGCTCTGAGGTTGCATGTAAAACTGAGGTCGTCGTTTTTGACCGGTTGCACGCCGAGGCTAGTCGCGCCGACATTGTGCTGACCTCGACCGGCTCGCCACTGCCGATCTTCAACCGTAGCGACGGCCTGCGATTGCTTGAACGCCGCCGCAATCGACCAATGTTCTTCATCGACATCGCCGTACCGCGCGACGTGGACCCGCATTTGAACGAGGTAGAGGGTTGCTTTGTCTACGACATCGACGACCTACAGCAGGTGGCCGCCGCACATCTGGCTGACCGCAGTCGCGAGTCAGCCGCAGCGGAGAAGATCGTCAGCCGCGAGGTTGAGCTGTATCACGAGCGCCTACAGTCGCGCGACGCGGTTCCTGCGATTGTCGCGCTGCAAGAGAACGCCGAAGCCTTGCGTCAGGCGGAGCTGGCCCGCGTCGCAGCAAGGCTGGCCGCAGCCGCAGAACCGCTGACCGATGCGCAGCAGACCGCCGTCGACGCACTTACCCGATCGCTGACCGCCAAGCTGCTGCATCCACAGATTACCGCGCTACGCAAAAAAACCGAGTAGATGCGCTCGCATCGCGATACACACCACCATCGCTGATCTGCTCTAGTTGGTTTTCGATCTCTTCGCACGAATCTTTGATTCCGTCGTGTTCTTTGCGCTTGCGCTCTTTACGTTCAGAATCGCTCCCTTCGGCGGCAGAGACTTGCTGGACGGCGTGGCGGACTTCGTCGGCGCACTCCTCTGTGGGACGAGGACGGCACGCGAAACGGGGACGAGGCCTGAGCTGGGCTGCTGCTGTTGCATGCGCGAAAGCATCTCTGTGCGAACGTAGTCGACAAAGCCCTGCATCTGGCGATTCATCTCCTCCATGCGCTCGCGCATCTGCAGAACGATGGCGATGCCAGCGATGTTGACGCCGAGGTCACGCGCGAGGTTGAGGATGAACTCCAGGCGCTCAAGGTCCTCGTCGGTGTAGAGACGCGTGTTGCCGTCCGAGCGGCTGGGAAGCAACAGCCCCTCGCGCTCGTAGAGCCGCAGCGTCTGCGGATGAATCTCGTACATCTCGGCCACCGCCGAGATCATATATGCGCCCTGCTTCTTACGCTTCGTCGCCATCGCCGTCCTCAACCATCGCTTTGTCGGTATTGATCGGAGTTATTGGTGTTACGCCTTCGCGTTAGTTTTACACCTCGGCCAAGAGGGAGGCGCGGGGATCTTCGGGGTTGAGCTTGGCCAGCTCGCGGAGGATTTCCTTGGAGCGTTCGTCCTGAATGTGGGGGACGACGATCTTGACCTCGACGATCTGGTCGCCGCGGAGTCCATCTTGTGTTGCGCTGGGGACGCCCTTCTCGCGCAGGCGCAGCTTCTGGCCCGTCTGTGTCCCAGGCGGAATCTTCAACTGCGTACGTCCGCCGCCCTCATGCGTGTCGATAGTCGGCACGTCGATCTTCGCGCCGAGCGCAGCTTCTGTCATAGTTACCGGAACGGTGACGTGGATGTCGTCGCCCACGCGCGTGAAGATCGGGTGCGTGCCGACCTTGATGATGAGGTAGAGGTCTCCCGCACCGCCGCCATCGGTGCCTGCATTGCCACGGCCTGCAAGGCGAATCCGCTGGCCGTCGCGTGTGCCGGGTTTGATGCGGAACTCCAGCGGTTCGCGGCGCGCGACCACTCCCTCGCCTGCGCAGGTGGGGCAGCCGCTCTCGACACGGCCTGTGCCGCCGCAGCGTGGGCACTGGATGTTGAACTTCATGCGGCCGCCCATTTGCGTAACCTGACCGGTTCCGGAGCACTCGGGGCACTCGGTGTTGCCGCCAGAGGTGGAACGGCCCTTGCAAGTTGGGCAACTCTCATGGCGCTGAATCTCCAGCCGCGCCGTGCCGCCGCGTACCGCAGACCAGAAATCGACACTGACCTGATACTCGATGTCGGTTCCCGGCTTCGGTCCGCGCTGCGCCGCCTTATGTCCGCCGCTGAAGATGCCGCTGAAGATATCCTTGAAACTTCCGCCGAATCCACTGGCCGCTGGCTCTTGTGCGCGCGCGTGACCTCCGCCGCCCTGAAAGCCGGAGAAGTCAAAGCCGCCAAAGTCGAAGGGAACCTCCTGCCCACCGCGTGCGCCAGAGCCGCCGGGAAACCCGCCCGGGAACCCGCCGCCGCCGTAGCCGCCGCGCGCTGCCGCTTCGGCTGCTGCGGGGTCGATCGAGTCCGAGTAGAAGCCAAGCTGGTCGTAAATCTTGCGCTTCTTCGTGTCGCTTAGGACATCGTTGGCCTCGGAAATCTCCTTAAATTTCTCCTCGGCGCGCTTGTCGTTGGGGTTCACGTCGGGATGATACTTGCGTGCCATCTTGCGGAAGGCCTTGCGAATGTCATCGGCCGATGCCGTCTTTTTCACGCCCAACGCGCCGTAGTAATCCTTGTTCGGTGTCGCCATCTTTTTGAAACCCTTCTAGCCGTTTGCAAAACCTGCCGTTAGTGCCACCTTCAACGCTCCTGTCTTGAGGTCGAGCGGTGCAGATTTCACGCTCTGACAAATCTTCTTCTCAACCGTGTACCGCGCGCTCTCCAGATCGTAATGGCTTTGCAGATTCATCCAGAACTCTGGAGTCATGTGAAAGTAGCGGCCCAGCCGAAGTGTCGTATCCGCCGTGATTCCGCGGCGTTCGTTGACGATCTCGCCGACGCGCGTGGCTGGAACGCCAATGGAAATCGACAGAGCATTGGCGCACAAGCCCATCGGAACCAAAAACTCCCCACGCAGAATTTCGCCGGGATGAATCGGTGGCGGATATCGAATAGGATTACTTGGAATGGACATTATTCTCTTCCTACTCATTCTAAAGAAAAGGCGCAGCCGAAGCCGCGCCTTTTTTGAATATAGATTACAAGCCCGGTTTTGTTGCTCGCAATAGACTTTAGTTCCACACCTGACGCGCCTCAATGGCCTCGATCGAGATGGTCTGGTCGGGTTCGGCCTGCCGCATCTTGTTCATGAATTCTTCGGCCTCTTCACGAGTGTTGAACATCATCCGGTTGTACAACTGTCCGGCTCGAAGCTGGTCGCAACGCCACATGGTCTCATTCATCGTCATGCCTCCTGGTAGTCCGATTGAGTTCCAGCTTCTTTCGTCCAAATCAAGCGTCCAACTCTTTTGCATCCACTGCACATTGTTGTAAGTCAAGTGTCTTGTCCCATCCGGCGTTCCGGCGATTCATGAGTGCAGGTACGTACAGCGTTCAAACCTGCCGTTCTATTCGCCCCGCGAAAGACTGCGGATTTCGTCTTCTCCAATCTCTCACGTTCAGCCCCCGCGAAACATCCTCGGATGAGAAAAACCTGTGGGGAACCCGTCCGTATTCCCCCAAAAACTGATTTTTCAGTAGCCAAGAGAATTGCGCGCTAGTTCCAGACATGCTGAATGGGCATTGGTTCGACCTTGAACATCAGGTCGGGCGAGACTCCGCTCAGGCGGCGAACAAAGTCGCGCGCTGATTCCTCGCTGCGAAAGACCGTCTTCTGCTTCACCTGTCCGCCGAGCCACTGCTCGCATTGCCAAACGGTTTCTTCCGTTATCATCTGCTCTGTCATGGCTTGCTCTGTCATAGACCCACCTCCGCGACCAAGTCTCAACTTATAGCTGCCTTGGTAAAAGAAGAGCGCTCCAACCGAATTCAGCAGGTTTGCCGAAGACAACCAGAGCGCATGTTCTGTACAGCTAGCCTATTGGATGCCTGTGGAACAGCGTTGATCCACAGGCATCCAACATTTATTAGTTATTACTTTTCGACATCCACATACTCGGCGTCAATAACACCTTCGTCCTTCTTGGTCTCGGCATGGTCATGGCCTTCGTGTCCGGCCTCGGCTGCCGTGCCTTCTACGGGAGCCGAGGCAGCCGCTGCTTTGTACATGGCCTCGGCCAGTTTGTGGCTGACCGCGGTCAGCTTCTCCTTGGCTGCGTTCAGGTCGGCTGCGCTTGCGTCAGTGCCTTCGAGAGTCTTCTTGGCGTCGGCCAGTGCGGCTTCGACCTCGGTCTTGTCGGCGGCTGCAACCTTCTCGCCGCTCTCCTTCAGCATCTTCTCGATGTTGTAGACCAGCGAGTCCAGTCCATTGCGTGCCTCGACCCGGTCGCGCTGCTCCTTGTCCTCAGAGGCGTGCGCCTCTGCGTCCTTGGCCATAC
>CAZPZL010000022.1:0-15820 GCA_964590925.1 uncultured Granulicella sp. | reverse complement strand
CAAGCTCGTAGCGCGCCATGGTGAGGTCGGTCCCGACCAGCGCAGAGCCAGCCAGAGCGCGCAGTGCATCGGAAGTAAGCGATTGCGCTTCAGTGCCGAGCAAAAGACAGACGGTGGCTTTGTACTCCTGCATTAGCTTGTAGGTGTTGAGGTAGTCCGCAGCGGTGAGCGCCCAGCCACTGACCACAGGAGTGGCCGGAGAGTAAGGAATCAAGTGCAGTGTACCGAGGCCCTGCGAGTTGTGCGAGTCTGGAACGGCGTCCGGCGTGGCGACCAGAATAGACTCTCCGGGAAATGCGGTTGAGAGATTTTCGAGCATTGTTTGCAATGCTTCGACCGGCAGAGGACAAAGGCTGACGAGGAGGCTCGATGCGGCACTCGATCTGGCCGGAGCGACGAGCGGTGCGGTCTCGAAGTTGGCGGTGGTTGGGTCCATTGCACTCTCTCGTATCAGGTTTCCGTCAGTTTCAAAACCAGAGCCTTTTCACTGTTACTGTAATGCCTCTCTGCACCAGCAAAATGTGGGGATCCTTCGTTGCGCTCAGAATGACAATTACACGGGAGGGATTGGACTAACTCCGAAAATGCTCTAGTGCTTCGTGCGGTAGAGCGAGGATACCGGCGAGTGGAATGCGTACCCATCCCGGGCGATTGTTGAGCTCGTAAAGAATCTCGTAGAGCGCCTTTTCGAGTAGATAAGCGTTGAGCAGACGTTGCGCCTGCCGAGGCTGTGCCGTTAGATGCGGATTAGCTGCAATGGTGATACGCCATGCGTTGAGAAATTCACAGGAGACGGCGTTTAGCCACATCTGCGCCCAGGCACCTAGAGACTTTGCCGTGCCCGGATGACGCTGAGTGAAGGGTTCAAGCGCCGAATAAGCTGCGTAACTGAAGGAACGCAGCATTCCAGCAACATCACGTAGTGGGGACTGCTTGGCGCGACGTTCGATCAGCGAGCGCGCGGGTTCCCCCTCGAAGTCGAGCAGAATATAGTCGCCGTGAGTGCGTAGAACCTGGCCCAGATGATAATCTCCGTGGATGCGCGTGCGCAGGCCGGAGGCAACGGCGGGCGAAGCATCATGCTTGTCGAGTGGTTGAATGATGGCTTGCGCGCGAGCATGGAGTTCGAGGCGGCGGCTAAGAACGAGAGCAGCGGCATCGGTGGTAAGCGCGTCGGAGAATGAGGGGAGCGAGAGCTTGAGCGCGTCGAGCGTAAGGACAATCTGCGCTTCGATGCGGTTCGCATCAGCAGCGAGAGCCTCATCGGTGAAGGGGATTGCAGTGAAGTCGGGGTTGTCACTGAAGGTTGTAAGAGCGAGATGCAGCTCGGCGGTACGGCGACCGAGCAGTGCCGCTGCGTCGAGTGAGAGCCCAGCATGTTCGCGCGCTTCGGTGGGTATGCGAGTGGCTAGTAGATCGGGCGTTAGGGCTGTCGCATCGGACGCCAGATCGTCGAGGAAAGTTGCGGGGGAGCCGATCATATTTGGCGGAGCTGAGCCAAGGCACTCCTCATAGAAGCGAGCAAGCTCGTCGAGCGTAGACTGCCAGCCATCGCCCTCGTTCTGCACAAAGCCCTGGAGCATTGCCAGAGTGGTGTACTCGGTGGCCTTAGGCAGCATTGCCTTGATCTCGCCAAGAAAGGGTGCGATGCGTGGGAAGTGTGCAACCTCCGTGAGGAAGCGGCCGATTTCGGCGTCGGGATTCTCGCCGGACTGCAGGCGGCGAAAGAGCTTAAGAATAAGCTTTCCGTCGTAGAGGATGCTGGTGTTAGACTGCTCCGCGGAGCCGGTGCGCGCGGGCAATGGGTCTGTAGCTCGCGCATCAAAGGCGGAGGATTTGTGTCCGTAAAGGGTGTGCTGCGGTTGGTTCTTGCCGATGGCAAGAGTTGCGTTGGTTGCAATCAGAGTCAGCAGCGCTTGGCGAACGTCTTCACGGGCAAGTGCATCATGCAGGATGGCAGGGCCATTGGTCGTGGTGATGGTGGCAAGGATCGATGTAGACGCGGAGGCGCGTATCGCTTCGGCCTCGTCTCCCGTGGTGAGGGCAAGAGGAAGCTGGTAGAGGTCGAGCGTCAATAACGAGCCAGCACTGGCGGCGTAGGTGACTTCCACAAAGACCAGTGCTGCTGGTAGCGTGGGCAGCTCGGCCCAATTCAGAATGCGGACGCTGGCGATGGTGCGGGCCTTTGCTCCAAACCATCGCTGACTGACTAGGTAGGCAGGCAGGAGCTCTTGCAGCAGTGTCATACCCGATCCATTGAGAAGATCATGCCACGAGGCAGTAATAAGGTTGAGCGCTGTCTCCTCGGCTTTGACGACGGGCGGATCAGGAGCGACGTTTGCGGGTTGCAGTTCGAGCCAGAGGAAAGAATACGGCGCCAGAGTAAGCGCATACGGCGTCTTGTCGATGTGTGGAAATGGGACATAGCCAAGCATCTCGAACGGTATCATTCCAGCAAAGCGGGAGAGATCGAGCGAGACGGGCTGGGCAAAGCGGCTAAGATTGGCGACGCATAGGATGGACTCCGTGTTTCCATCTTCGCTGTTGTACTGGCGCAGATAGGCGAGCACCTTGCGATTCTCTGGCGAGAGAAACTCCTGCGTGCCGCGACCAAATACCTTGAAGAGCTTGCGCAGGGCAATCATATTGCGCGTCCAATGCAGCAGCGAGGACTGATCGGCCAGCTGCACCTCTACGTTGATTGCTTGATAGCCCCAGATCGGATCCATGATGACCGGCGCATAGAGACGCGCGGGCGTGGCACGTGAGAATCCAGCGTTGCGGTCGCTGGTCCACTGCATCGGCGTGCGTACGCCGTTGCGGTCGCCAAGGTATATGTTGTCGCCCATGCCGATCTCATCGCCGTAGTAGAGGATCGGCGTACCGGGAAAGCTGAACAGAAGCGAGTTGAGTAGCTCAATTCGGCCTCGATTGTTGTCGAGCAAGGGCGCAAGACGGCGACGAATGCCGATATTGATGCGCATGCGCGGGTCGGCCGAGTAGGCGAGATACATGTAGTCGCGCTCGTCCTCGGTCACCATCTCCAATGTGAGTTCGTCGTGATTGCGCAGGAAGAGACCCCACTGACAACCAGCAGGGATGGGCGGTGTCTGCGCCATGATGTCGGTGATGGGAAGGCGGTCCTCCTGACGCAGCGCCATATAGATTCGCGGCATCAGCGGGAAGTGGAAGGCCATGTGGCACTCGTCGCCATCGCCGAAATAGGGACGAACGTCGGCGGGCCACTGGTTGGCCTCGGCAAGGATGAGGCGGTTACCGTACTCGGCGTCAATAGCAGCGCGAATTTTCTTGATGACGGCATGGGTCTCGGGTAGGTTCTCGCAGGAGGTATGGTCACGCTCGACCAGATACGGAATAGCGTCCATACGCAGCGCGTCGACCCCCATGTCTAACCAGAAGCGCAAGGCCTTTAGAATCTCTTCCATCACTGCGGGGTTGTCGAAGTTGAGGTCGGGCTGATGGGAGAAGAAGCGGTGCCAATAAAACGCATTGGCCTGCTTGTCCCAGGTCCAGTTGGATTTTTCCGTGTCGGTGAAGATAATGCGTGCTTCTTTATAGAGCTGATCGGTGGAGGACCAGACGTAAAAGTCGCGCTCGCGGGAACCGACGGCTGCGCGACGTGCGCGCTGGAACCACGGATGCTGATCCGACGTGTGGTTAATGACCATCTCGATCATCACCTGCATGTGGCGCTGATGAGCAGCATCGAGAAACTGCTCGAAGTCGTTGAGCGTGCCATAAGCCGGGTTGACATCGACGTAGTTAGAGATGTCGTAGCCATCGTCGCGCATGGGTGAGGGAAAGAACGGCAGCAGCCATAGGCATGTGACCCCGAGATCCTGTAGGTAGTCAAGGCGCGAGAGTAGTCCACCGAAGTCGCCGATGCCATCACCGTTCGAGTCCTGAAACGCGCGGACGTGCAGCTCGTATAGGATGGCGTCCTTATACCAGAGAGGATCGAGTGTGTTTTCGGCCTTCTTCACTCGTACCTCCGAATCTGTTGGATGCGTTCCATGAGAACTGCGACCTGCTGAATCTCTATTTGTGGGATGCGAAATCAGTGGAATGCGGTTGCAGGATGCAGACGCAAGTAAACGCAGCCATCGAATTGTGCATCTGTACGGATAGAGATTTGTCGGGCAACTTTTCCGCAAGCAGCTTTTAGCTGCATATTCGCTAAAGGCGTAGACCATGCGGCTATGAGCAAAATCTGGGGATTATTGGCTGCGTTCAGAATGACAATTCGCAATTCATGAATAGGCTACAGCAATTATGCGGCAAATTCCTACTTCTACCTACCGGCTGCAACTGCATAAGGAATTTCCCTTCGATGATGCTGCGAACGTCGCCGAGTACCTGCATGAGCTAGGTATCTCGCATGTGTACAGTTCGCCATATCTACAGGCCGCGCCGGGGAGTACGCATGGGTACGACGTAGTGGATCCGCAGCGGGTGAATGTGGAGTTGGGCGGCGCGGAGGCACATGAACGATTCTGCAGACGACTGAACGAGGCCGGGCTGGGGCAGGTGCTCGACATCGTGCCCAACCACATGTCGCTGGGCAAGGAGAATCGTTACTGGTGGGATGTTCTGGAGAACGGCACGTCAAGCCGCTACGCCTCATTTTTCGACATCGATTGGCAGCCGTATGAGGAGCGGCTGCGCAACAAGGTGTTACTGCCCGTTCTGGCAGAGCAGTACGGGCGCGTACTACAGTCGGGCAAGATCAAGGTGGTACGTCACGGCAATCTCTTTCAGGTGGAGTGCGAGGATCAAACGCTTCCCGTTGCACCTCCGTCTCTGCCAACCATTCTGGCGCAGGCCGCAGTGTATGCAAGGTCCGACACACTGAGTTTTTTGGCGGCTTCGTTCGGGCGGCTTCCGTCGCCGGAGTATGTGGATCGGCAGACGATTCTGGCTCGGCATCGTGACAAGATTGTGCTGCAGGGCCTGCTGGCGCGGCTATGCCTGGAGCAGCTTGCAGTAGGCGAGGCGTTGGACCGTACCGTCGATGAGTTGAACGAGGACAAGAACGCGCTGGATGACTTTTTAAATCAGCAAAACTATCGGATGGCCTACTGGAAGACGGCCGATCAGCAACTCGGATACCGACGCTTTTTTGATGTAAACTCGCTGATCGGCCTGCGCGTAGAGCGCGAATATGTCTTCGAGGAGACGCACGCGTTGATTCTGGATTGGCTGCGGCGGGGCATGTTGGATGGCGTTCGAATTGATCATCCCGATGGCTTGCGCGATCCGTTGCAGTACCTGCGCAGGCTGCGCGAGGCCGCGCCAGAAGCGTGGATCGTTGCGGAAAAAATTCTGGAGCCGAACGAGGCTCTGCGCGCTAGTTGGCCCATCGAAGGAACCAGTGGCTACGACTTTCTCAATATGGCTTTGGGCGTATTGATTGCGCCCGAAGGCATGGAGCAGTTGAAGGATATTTACAAGGACTTCACCAGAGAGCCAGTAGACTTTTCCATAATTGCACATGAGAAAAAAAATAGCGTGATGCAGGAGGCGTTGGGTAGCGATGTGAATCGACTGACTTCGCTGCTGGTCGATATATGCGAAGCAAATCGCGACCAACGCGACTACACACGAACCGAGATGAGGCGCGCGATTCGTGAGGTAGCTGCATGCTTCGGCATCTATCGCAGCTACGTCGAACCCACGCGGGAAGAGATTGCGGACGAGGATCGATTGGCAATTGCGTGTGCCATCGACTGTGCCAAACAACGTCGGCAGGACATAGCTTCGGGGCTCTTCGATTTTCTCGGCGACCTTCTTTCCATGAAGGTAAAGGGCAAACGCGAGTCTGAGTTCCTGATGCGCTTCCAGCAGTTTACCCCACCGGTAATGGCGAAAGGCGTGGAGGATACGGCATTCTACTGCTACAACCGGCTGGTTGCGACCAATGAGGTCGGCGGCGATCCGGGATCGAACGGAGTAAGCGTCGCGCAGTTTCACGCCTACAACACACGGATGCAGGCGGCGCATCCGCATACAATGACAACGCTGTCGACGCACGACACCAAGCGCAGCGACGATGTGCGCGCACGGCTTGCCGTGCTCTCAGAGGTACCGGCGGAGTTTGGTCGAGCGCTGAATCGCTGGTCGCGAATGAACCACGATTTGCGGATTGGATTGTCTGTGGGCGGCGATCTGCCGGATCACAATACCGAGTACATGCTCTACCAAACGTTGATCGGCGCGTGGCCCATCAGCATTGAGCGCACACAGGCCTACATGCTAAAAGCCACGCGCGAGGCCAAGCAGAAGACATCGTGGACGAGCAGCAATAAGGAGTTCGAGGGCGCGCTAAAGAGGTTCATTGAGGCAATCCTACAGCACACGCCGTTTACGGTCGATCTTGCGCAATTCGTAGAGAGTGTGAAGAATGCGGGACGCGTGAACTCGCTGGCGCAGACGCTGATGAAGCATACGGCACCCGGTGTGCCAGATCTCTATCAGGGGGCTGAGTTGTGGGACTTGAGTCTGGTGGATCCAGACAACCGCAGGCCCATCGACTACAAGCTGCGTAGACGTCTGTTGCAGGAGATCAATCAGCTGCCGCCCGCGCAGGCAGCGGCTGAGGCGGTGCGACGCAGCGATGAGGGATTGCCTAAGCTGTGGACTATTCATCAGGCGCTGCATCTACGCCGCGAGCGACCGGAGAGCTTCGTCGAAGGCGCAGAGTATACGTCGCTGGATGTAGTGGGCACGAAGTCGAATCATGTGATTGCGTATCTGCGAGGCCACGACATCGTCACCGTTGCTCCACGCCTTATGACGTTGCTCGCAGGCGATTGGAAGCAGACGTCGGCTTTGCTGCCGCAGGGTCACTGGGTCAACCGACTGACCGGCGCAAACATGGCGGGAGGTCTTGTCGCGGTTGAACAATTACTGAAGGACTTTCCTGTCGCATTGTTGGTGCGTGATTGATGAGCATTTACCAAAGGTCAAGGAGAATCGAGTACGATGCATAAGTTTACGGTGTGGGCACCGGTGGCGAAGAGAGTTTCGGTGAAGGTTGACGGCAAAGTGCATGAGATGGCAGGGCCGGACGCGCACGGTTGGTGGAGCGTATCGGTGCAGAGTGCAGCGGCAGGCTCGGAGTACGGTTTCGTGATCGATGATGACGCGTCAGTTTATCCTGATCCTTGCAGCCAGTGGCAGCCAAATGGGGTGCATGGGTTGTCGCGCGTCTACGATCATGCAAGGTTCGTGTGGAGCGACGAACGCTGGCAGTCTGCACCGCTTGCGAGCGCGATCTTCTACGAATTGCACCTCGGTACATTTACGTCTGCCGGAACTTTCGATGGCGCAATTGAGCTGCTTGACACCCTCGCAGAGCTGGGCATCACGCACGTCGAACTCATGCCTGTGGCGGCGTTCGCAGGCGACCGCGGCTGGGGCTACGATGGCGTCGCACTCTTTGCCGTGACGGAGAACTATGGTGGGCCAGATGGCCTGAAGCGCTTTGTCGATGCGTGTCATGCGCGCGGCCTAGCTGTTGTACTGGATGTGGTCTACAACCACTTCGGGCCAGAGGGTAACTACACCGGTAAATTTGGCCCATATATCACCAATAACCACAACACGCCGTGGGGCGATGCGGTGAACTTCGAGGACGCAGGCAGTGACGAAGTGCGGCGATTCTTCTGCAATAACGCGCTGATGTGGCTACGCGACTATCACCTCGACGGACTACGCATCGATGCAGTTCACGCCTTTGTAGATCGCTCAGCGATTCACTTTTTGGAGCAGCTTGCAGTAGAGATTGAAGCGCTTGCGTCCGTGCTGGGACGTAGACTCGAGCTGATCGCCGAGAGCGACCTGAACGATCCCCGTGTAGTCACGCCGCAGAAGGCAGGTGGATACGGCATCAACGCACAGTGGAGCGACGACTTCCATCATGCTCTCTTCACTCTGCTGCACCCGGAGACGCTCGGCTACTACGTCGACTTCGGCAGCATGGCGCAACTGGCCAAGGCGCTGACCAGGGTCTTTGTCTACGACGGCATTTACTCAAAGTATCGGCGGCGACTTCATGGACGCCCCGTCGAAGGACTCTCCGCACATCGCTTTTTGGGATTCATCCAGAATCACGATCAGGTGGGCAATCGCGCAATGGGCGACCGGCTGGAGCAGATCGTCGGCTTCAATCGCGCAAAGATCGCGGCGGCTCTGGTGCTGACCGCTCCCTTCATCCCGCTCATCTTTCAAGGCGAAGAGTTTGCCGCGTCTACGCCGTTTCTCTACTTCGCCGGCCACAACGATCCCGAGCTGGCGCGCGCAGTTTCAGCAGGACGCAGGCGAGAGTTTGCTGCCTTCGGCTTTACTACGCAGCAGATTCCCGATCCCGAGGCGCGCGAGACTTTCAATCAATCCAAGCTGAAGTGGGATGAGCTCAGCGATACTCATCACACAGAGATGCGGGATTGGTATCGTTCACTCATTCATTTGCGCCGAGCTTCGGTGGCGCTGAACGATGGCGATCTATCGCACACATCGGTGCGCTACGACGAGGCGCAACGATGGATTGCCATAGATCGTGGTGGAATACAGATACTCTGCAATCTGGGCAACGAAGCTGTGACCTTCAACCTAGCAGAAAACTTTCACTTGGCATTGGTCTCGCACGAAGCAGCCAGACCGCATACCAATATCCTTTCATCGGAGAAGAACATTGTGCTCCCACCGGAGACTCTTGCAATCCTGTCGAGCGAGTCGCGGCCAAAGTGAGCGACTACGTTTCCGGTAGGGTGAATCAAGCGATGAAGAGGGCATTCATGAAATTACTATTATTATAGATAATTACGACTTAATAGTGTAGAGTGAGGTATGCATTGGAGCCCTAACCCCAAACTGTATCCGCCTTATCTGCGGGCGCGGATCAAGGACGGAAGAGGTGTTGGCAAGGGCGCAGAGTACCGCCCGTGGCTCACAGTCTCCGATGTGCCATCGGTGGGGACTTCTTCTCAAATCGGCGGGATTTTAGTCGACCGACCGTTCGATCTCCTTTCGGAGGGAGAAGCAATGTATTTCTTCCTGGTGGAGCGAAAGCGATCTACCGTGGATATACGGGAGTGTTGGCCGATCCTCGACATCGACGGAACGCTTGAACTCTGCGCCAGATTGGGTGTCCATCATCAACATCAGGGCCACTATCCCGCGCCGTTTACAATCGATTTCCTCGTCACCGAGTTGACTGACGGTCAACTTAAGTACCGAGCCGCTAGCATCAAGACGCCAGAGGATGCGGCCGATCCGGAAGTACGGAGGCGGTTATCCGTCGAACACCTTTGGTGCCGCGATCGTGGAATTCCTTGGACATTAGTAGATACCTCGAAGTTCGACAGGAGGCTGTTATCGACTCTCCGGTTCATGCGTACATGGTTCAGGCACAGGTACGAACCCGATAAAGACAACGAAGATAGGTTCATAGAATGCTTCCGGACGGCCTATTCACGTAACGTACCGTTGACGCGACTAATAGAACATGTGGCAAAGGCTCTACATATAACAAATGCGTACGCTCAAGATGTCTTCCGATACTGCGTCTGGACTGACGGCATCGCAACCTCTCTAAAGCACCCGCTGGCCCTGAATTTGCCACTTGTCTTGAGGAGGATGGACGATGCGTGAGTTTCATCCCATTGCCAATGCATCCCCTTCGCCCGGATTGGTGCTGCGCGTCGGGGATGACGAAAGTCGGGTTCTCCGTATAACCCACGTTTTCGACACCTGTGTTTACGTTATGTGGGTAAAAGAGGCGGAAAATGCGTACAATGCGCGCCGGCCAATACGGATGTCCCTACAGGAACTTAATCGACTTGCAGGAAATTCCTCTGCGGCGTGGGGCAGGCTCGCACTACCGCCGGCGTTGTCAGAGTCACCGCAAGCGGATTCTGAAAGGCGCTTGGCTCTAGATGCGGTATGGAAACTGATCGAGCCGCTTATCAAGTCTTTCGAAAGCGAAGCGAATCTGTCGCACCGTCGCTTCACTGCACTCATAAGAGGGCGGGCGGAAGTGGCGCAAGTCCCGTTCATTACATTGAACCGCCTTGTCCTCCGCTACTACTATTTTGGGGGAACCAGGCTCGCCCTGATGCCTTTGCCGCGTGGCCGCCAACCTGGACATGCTGCATATCCGGATGGAGATATTCCCTCTGAGCCCGCACAACCGCAGAAAAAGCGTCGAGGCAGGCAGCCGATACTGTCCAAGGAATTAGGCACAAACGACTTCATCATCTCCGATGAGGATATTACAGACATGTTTGCAACTCTCAAGTCCTGTCTCTTGAGTGGGCCTACGTTCATCACCCATGCCTACGAGAAGTACCTAGCGGGTAGATTTCGTAGGCGACATCCTGCGATCTATGCCGAATACACTGCAGGCAAGCGACTCGAACCGATCACTCTAAGGCAGCTTCGATACTATATTCATGGCCGCACCACGCCACTGGACGACGACCTGCTCGAGAACCTGCGTACCGGGAAACGTAATCAAGGATATCTCGGGTCCCTCCACTCTGCTGGGCCTGGTGAAGTGTATGAGATTGATTCGACAGGTGGTCGCTTCTATCTGGTTTCTACCGATGATCCTCCCGTGAAATTGGAAAAACCGACGATATACCTAATTATTGACCGTTGGAGTCGCTACATCGTATCGGCTTACATCACCTTGCGTGCGCCATCGTACGAGGAGGTACGACATGCCCTGCTCGTGGCCTTCACCTCGCGCAGATCCCGCTTTGAGCCGCTTGGAATTGATATTGACGATGACCGATGGCCAGTCGGGCGATTTCCTGCTGAACTGTGCCCAGACCGCGGTACCGATTTCGTGAATGCTTCGATGAAGCAATCCGTCGTCCAGGACCTTCGAATCGACCTAACACCGCTTCCTCCGTTTTGCCCAGATGGTAAAGCGATCGTTGAACGAATGATCCGAGAAATAAAGCGACGGATGGCAGGTTTGGGGATCAAAGGCGTCTTCGCGGAAACCCCACTTGACCCGATAACGAAGCGCGCCGCCCGCAAAGCTGCGGCGGCGGCAGTGCATTCGATTGCTGAGGCCTATCGAGTTCTGATCGAGATCATTGACGACCATAACAATCGACCACATAGCGCGCTGAGACGCAGGCGAATCCTTACCCAAGCGGGGGTGAGACCGATACCGAAGGATGCGTATCTCTGGGGACTCAAGAACATTACTGGATTGCGAACAGCGCCATTGACGGACAATGACTACCAGCGGCTATTACTCAGCACAGATACGGCCGGCATCTCGAACGGAGTGTTGCGCTACAGGTCCCGTTCATACCTGCCTGAAAATGAATCGGCCTTTGAACTTGGGAGAAAGTCCACAACTCGCGTCAAGCAGATTAATGTCCGACTCGACAAGACCTGTCCTCATGAGATCTTCGCTCCAACATCGAGAGGAGAATGGGCGAAATTCATTATCACGTACGGTGGAGCGAGCGAATTGGCAGGCGTAACGCTCGACGAAGAAGATGCCCTAGCTTCGCGCACCGCACTCTTGTGGGCTCAATCCGAGCATGATGCCCGGGTTGGGCGTTTGGTCGCCACGGGCACCAAATCCAAAGGAACGGCGAAACATCGGCAATCGGCAATCAAACTAAACAGACAGGAGCAGAACGATGCTCGTCGCCAAGAAACTACACGTATGAAGAAATTACTGACCGGAAAATCAACTATGCCTGAGCCAGATTCCGATGAGCAACATCAACGCGCCGAGGATTGGAGGGAGCTTGAGGAAACGGAACGACTTCGCAATCTTGAGCTTATTCGTAAGGATAGGGGACGCCGATGACAGATATTGAGATCGTAGCTCAACGGCGCGTCGAAATCGTCGACGCGAAATACACCGAAACTGGCGTTCGTCGGTATAAAGGCAATCCATTCATCGAGGCCCTACCGCGCATAGAAACAACGAAGCGTAAATTTCTCACAAACCTTTCACAATATCCCACACCCCCGACGACCTCAGCCCGCAAACGCGGTGAGATTGTGAGGATCATGGAGATGATGGTGCTCAACGACTTGATATACCCTTTTCCTGAATATCAGAAGGCAGGCATAGCTCTCGCCACCACTCTTCGCGACGCCTATGTCGCACGAAACCCCCTCGCAAGCATCGATAGGCAGCGTCGTCATGCCCTTGCAACAAACGGAAGGGACGGCCTACCCTTCCCTTCCGATTGGAAGTCGTCGGCGCGAGGACACCTCATGATTGCGGTGAGCGGCATGGGGAAAACGACGTTTGCTCGGGCATTCTTGCTTCGTTATCCCCAAGTGATCCGACACACCGAGTATAAGGGACAAGAGCTGCGATGCCACCAAATCGTATACCTGATTTTGCGCATACCCCATGACGCAACACTCAAAAGCCTATGCTTCCAGTTCTTCGAGGAAATAGACTTACTCCTTGGGACTGATTATGCGCGTGATGCGCGGTCAAGGAGGCAGATTGGCGCGATGGTTCAGTTGATGAATCAAGTCGCCACTGCGGTCTCTCTTGCGTTCCTTGTCATAGACGAGGTGCAGAATTTGAGTAACGCTAAAGGCGGAACTGCAGAGTATGTCCTGAATTTCTTTAGCGAATTAATTGAGAAGGTGGGGATCAGCTTGCTGATCTTGGCAACCCCGGCCGTGCAGACAGTGATCGAGGGCAGCGTCCGCAATGCCAGGAAGATTGCTTCCTACGGAGAGACCGTAATCCAGCCTATGGGTAAGAATGACCCGCAATGGGAGGACTTCTGCGAAACCTACTGGGAGTACACTTTAGTTCGGCAGAAAGGCAAACTGGACAAGAAGGTTCGTGATGCATGGCATGATGTATCGGCGGGGAATACAGCGTTTGCCGCCTTGGCGTTTATGCTCTCTCAACGGAATGAGATTGGGGGCCGCGAGATTGTCGATGTAACCGCCTTCCACCGCACAGCAGCAACTGATATGGCCTTCCTACAGCCAGCCATAGCAGCCCTAAGAAGCGGCGATCCCAGAAAACTACGCGCGTTTGACGACCTCGTATTTAGTCCCAAGTATCGAGCCCTCCGAAAGTTGCTTGGCGCAAAGGAAAGTGACTCAATAGCTTCAACGCCTGAAGAGTTCGATGACCTTCCATCCGATGATCGCAGCACAGCTAAAAGAAATTCCAAGACAAAACGGACACCGACGAGGGTCGATGAGCTACTCGACCTCACCTTGCCCATCGAAGATCCCCTAATTCTTTGAGGTTGAGCTTGCAAGCAATGCTTGATTGCAAGCTTCCGATGCTACAACCCGTTCTTGAAGGATTAATCACCCACAATAGTCGTTGAACTGCGAAAAACACAATGACTCAACTTCCGCTTTTGCCATACCAACTTTGCAAGTACCCGGACGAGATTCTAGGTTCGTGGCTCGCCCGGATCGCTCTGCATAATGGATCAGGAGCATGGGTTACTCTCCTTGAGGAAATAGGATACAGGCGCGGGATCATCACTCTCGCCCTGTTTAACATGGTGAACTATGACTCTCGAATTGAGACGCTCTTGAATGTACTCGGCACCACGTATGAGAGAGCTATCATGGAGGCGACCACATACCCATATTGGCGGGCATTCGATGCGGCTGATGTGTCTCTTGGTGTCCTCCCAGGAACAAAGAATATGCCGAGACTGGCATCAAAGACAAGCCAGGTCGTAGCGTCGTTAGCTGCAGTGAATAAACCAAGTTCTGCTGCTGAGACTAGGCGGATTCGTTACTGCCCTCAATGCTTGGATCAGGATTATTTGACGTGGGGAGAACCCTATTGGCATAGAGTTCATCAGCTACCTAGTGTGTTCTTCTGCCCCGAACATCATTGTGCTCTCTCTACGTCGTGTCCAGAATGCGAGCTACCACTGGTCTTCATTGGATTTACACTCGTTGAGCCCCCACCATTACAGTGCAGATGCGGATACGACCTCCGCAAAACAAATAAAATCGCAGAGGCTCCGCCTATATATCGAGAATTAGCCCGCCTCAGTGCATCAGCGCTGAATGAGCAGGAAACGCGATGGGATCAAACTCTGGTTCGCAATTACCTCCGCGTGCAACTTGCGTCCAGTAGTACCCCGGAGGAATCAACGTACATGCGCACGATCTCCCAAGCATTTTGCGTCGAACGTACGACTGACCAGATTCTATACGTGAGAGTCCCTGGCCAAAGTCCGGGTGAGCGGCCTTGGCGATTGCGGAACCGTATCTGTAGCGGTTCGGCCCCGGAATCCTGCGCCCTGATGACTGCTTTGGGAATTGAGTTTAGCTCGGCCGCACGAGGGCTCATTGCCCTTAAAAGCGCCCCCCATAGTGACTTGAAACAAAGCACCGTGCCCCTTGAGACCATGACGGTCGAATCGGCGCGAAGAGAGATTGAGGAAAGAATGATCCGGTATCCAGACTGGAATCCATCAAATCACGTCGGTCCGTACTGGTTTCTTCGCATCAACGACAATGAGTGGTTGAGACAGCGGTTTCCAAATTCAAAGCAAAGCTCAATGCCATCAGTGCTAGATGACCGAAAAGAGATATTGCGCCTTCGGGTGGATACTTCGCTAAGGCAAAGCCAGAGAGACGGCAGGATGACATCGCTAAGTCTGCGGGCAAGGATAAGAGACCTAGAATGGTATCGGGAGCACGACGCTAGATCTAAGCGCTCACAGAGAGGTGGTGGTGCTCGGCATAATGGAGAAATCCTACAGACTCGTACTGTCATAATCCATAAAGCATTGCAAGACCTGCTGGCCGACGAGAAACGACCTCGCCGAATAGGGCGTAACGAGCTTGCCACAATGAGCGGGCTTTCCTGTTCCCAAGTGGCAAACGTCGTACTATCCTGCGCAGATCTCGAACGGAGCATCGCTGAGGTAAATGCGGATAAGAACCGGCGGTTACTGCGCTGGGCTATTCTTCAACTCTTTGCAGAGGGGAAACCCATCACCACGAAAATAATCTGCCGCAGGGCAGGGCTTCCTACAGTTGGAGGCGTCAATTCGATCATCTCGGAGATTTGTAAGGAGCTGGCGGTGACTATACCGTCTCCTCCAGGTTCCCAATAGGTGGATACGCTGGAGTAGTGCTGACGTGATGGAGGGTACACAGCCTTATGAAATCCAACCGCAATCCTTTCCGCTACGATGCAGAGTTCGACCTCGACAACATCGTCGGACGTAAGAATGAGATCAAGTGGACCGAGCGCGCAATTCAAGATGGCCAGAGAGTGTTTTTCATCGGTCCACGTGGGTTCGGCAAAACCTCTATCCTGCGTGCGGCTCAGGCAACCATGTCCCGAAAAGACGCCATCGTACTCTACGTCAATGCGGAAACCAGCCCGGACGTCAGGAAGCTGATTGGCGAAATTATTGCTGGCGTTGCGGTTCAAGTCTATGGGGGTGCGGAGTGCATTGGGAGATCTTCTCGGCCTTATGAATGCGCATCCGGCCGCCAGCAACGGCATACGAGCGGGCAATCCTACTAGATGCCAACTTTTGGATTCTGGGTCAGACGGTAAGATCGCCGAAAGTGTCCGTTTGTGGTCTTCCCGTATTTGAATGTGTCACCGTGCTACTGAAGCACCGGAAGAACCTTTATTTTACTTGCCCGACAATCTTTGATGGCTCCGCAACTGGTAGCTGTGCCGTCCTTGGCAAGACAGACCTGAACCTCAACCAGAGTGTTGTTCGCGCATCCAATTGACCTGCCCCCAATTTCCGCACGTTTGTAAATACGAATTTATCCCGTAGTGGGA